>NZ_JADNQW010000002.1 GCF_015709455.1 Methylosinus sp. H3A | reverse complement strand
CGATTTTCGTATAGAGCCCTTTTCAGCGTCGCACGATCATCCGCGTTGACCGGCCTCCTTCATCGTGAAGCCGAGCGAGTCGCAAGCTCTACACGCGAGTCGGCCCGCAAATGATTTGACGAAGCCAAGCGGCCGAACGCTCGGTACACACGCGTCCATTTTTCGCTTGATCGATGTCGCCCCGTCGCCGCTCTCGTCATATCCGATAGCGCGATTGCCCCTCGCGACATCGACCGCTGAGCGCCACAGTCTCCGCCATCGTGTGACACGATGCACGGCTTGTCGCATTGGACAATTTGTCCAATCCAAACGCCCCGCTTCCGAAGATACACAATAGTCGACCTAAAACCCTCGGAGCGCGCTCCGCTCGAACGCATCGTTCGAGCGATCCAAGTTCGCTCGAAACGAAAAGCTAGACCAGTTTCCGATCCTATCGGCGCCAAACTGGTCTCGTATCGGGAATGCCGGACAATGAACATTATCGGCGCATATCCAACCTTCTACGTGCCTTACCTCGGCTCCGCATGGGTTATGGGCATTATCGGCGTCATCCATGTCGTCGCGTCGCACACCTCGGTCGGCGCATCCTTCCTTTTCGCTATTTTGGAAACAAAAGCCTATCGGGACAATCAGCCGGAACTGCTCGACTTCATAAAACGCTACGGTCTTTTCCTCCTTGTTTTCTCCTATGTGATCGGCTCGATCACTGGACCTGGAATCTGGTATGCGATCACCGTGGCGAGTCCACGTGGCGTCAGCGGCCTCATACATAACTTCGTATGGGTCTGGGCGACGGAGTGGGTCTATTTCACCGTGGAGGTGATTGGCGTCTATGCGCTCGTCTATCTGATCGGCAAGGTCGATCCGCTGACGCATCTGAAGCTCACCTGGTCTTTCGCGCTCTCCTCATGGGCGACGATGCTGCTCATCGTCGGCATCTTGTCCTTCATGATGTGGCCCGGGAATGAAGCCTGGTACGAAACGGGCTCGACCAATGACGCCTTCTACAATCTCAATTTCTTCGCTCACCTTGGAATTCGCACGGGCTCCATGTTCGTCATGGCGGTGGTCGTCGGCTTCGTCGTCGCTTCCGGAGTGAAGGATACAGCGCTCAAAACGTCCGTCATACGCATGCTCGCGCCGATCGGCATCGTCGGCGGATTCTTCGCAGTGATGATGTTCCTATATTATCTGCAGACACTGCCAACGAATGCGCTCGTGATGCTGCGCTCGCATCTCCTTCCACGCTACGCGGACGGAATGATCCTCGTCTTCGTCGTTACGACGCTCTATCTTTCGATAGGCTGGGCGCGCCCGCAACTCATCAGGCCGACGATCGCCGCCGCATTGCTGCTTTTCCTCGCCACCATTGGCGTATGGCCCGAGGAGCGCATGCGCGAAAGCATGCGAAAACCCTTCGTCGTCGGCCAATATATATATGGCAATCAAATCATCGCGCGCGATGCGCCCGGCAAGGGAGTCGTCGCAGAAGTCGACGCGATCGCCGAGAAAGGCCTTCTCTCGCTTCATCCCTTCGTTCCCGAACGGCTAAGGACCATAAATTCGGACAACCGCTTCGAGGTCGGTGAGCTTCTTGCCAAGATCGCTTGTTCCAATTGTCACGCCCTCGAGCCAGGAGCTCCCTGCGCAGTCTGCCCGACAAGTTCCACGGCTCGGCCGACAAAGACCTGATCGCCGCCTTTCTCGAAGGCCCGCTCAAGCACGGAGCGATACCATATATGCCGAGAATCGCGCTGCCCGCCCACGAGATCGACGCGCTCGCAACCTACCTCGCTTCGATCGCTGGCAATCGCGAGCGCCTCCTCGCCGCATCTCCACCCCCTTCTCGATCAGAGGAAAATTGACCATGACGACAAGCTCGATGATGATCGCCATGCGTGACCCTGCCGGCGTCCCGGGCCCCCCGGCCCTGTTCGAGGCGCTATTCGTCGGCACGTGGGTTCTACATATCGCGTTCGTGCTGCTGACGCTCGGCGCCTGCGCCCTCTCCATCGTCGGATTCCTGCTTCGTGAACGAGATCCACATTGGGCGACCTTGTCCTCATCGATGACCTCCGTCGCCAAGATCGGCGTCTCCCTGCTCATCGTTCTCGGCGTCGCTCCTCTCTTGTTCACGCAAGTGATTTACGATCCGCAATGGTATGCGTCGAACGTGCTATCCGCGAGTTGGGCGATCGCATTCATCGGTTCGCTGATCGTCGCCTATTGCCTATGGTTCGTCTTTTACGCCAAGAACAAAAAGGCCGCCGGCAGACCGATCGTCTTTTACGCCATCGGCGCGCTGACGATACTCCTTCTGGACGGGCTTATCATGCATGTCCTCACCTATCAGTCGCTCCTTCCAGAGCGCTGGATGGAGTGGTACGCGCCGAATGGCGTCGTCGATACGAGCGGAACGAAGCTGCACGCCATTCAATGGTCACGGTATCTTTTCATGATCAGCCTATCCGCGCCCGCCGTCGGTCTTTTCTTGCTCGCCTATTCCGACTACCTCGCATCGCGGCAGGACATAGATTCGGGCTATTTGTCGTTCGCCCGCACACTCGGTGCCAAGGTCGCAATCGTTGGTCTGCCGGCGTCTCTCGCGCTTTTGCTCTGGTGGCTGGTCGATCTGTCCAAGGATAACGATCTGATCTCGCATCCGCTCGCATGGCTGCTGGTCGTCTCCTTTCTGACTTTGTTCTTGCTGGTCAAGAAAGCGAGCGTGCCGGGCCGAGGCTATGCGCTGCTGGCGGCGGGCGCGCCGATCCTCTGTCTCGTGTCGCTCTGGCGAGAGATCGTTCGTGTCGCGGCGCTCTCGCCTTTCGGCTACTCGATCAGCGACTATAAAGTAAATATCGACTGGCCATCGACCATCCTCTTCGTGACGACGCTGGTGGGCGTCGGCGGACTGGTCGGCGGATTCTTTCTCACGGTGTCCTATGAGGCAGGACGCGTTCAGAACGTATACACCGCGAGTCCCAACGTCGCGCGTCTCGGTGTCGGCGCGGTGACGGTGCTCATTCTCTGGCTTTCGATCTTCTTTACCTACGGCGCCGCCATTTGGGTTCGGAACGCCTTCCTGCCTTAGAAATCCGGAGCACTACAATGAAGCATGCCGACTATCTCCCAATGTCCGACGCTCGATCGATCACGAGTTCGTTCGCCGCCAGATTAATCGCCATAGCGAGCTTTTCTCTCGTCCTTTCCCAATCGGCGAAGGCGCAGATGCCAGACATTGCGGCCGGGAAAAAGCGGGCTGAGGTGTGCATGGCTTGCCACGGCGAGAACGGACGAGCCGTCGTGGCCGGCGTGCCGCATCTCGCCGGCCAAAATCGCGACTATCTGGCGCAAGCCTTGAAGGACTATCGCCTCGGACAGGACCGTAGAAATCCCTCTATGACGGAAATGGCGAAGCCGCTTTCCGACGCGGATATCGACAACATCGCGGGATTTTTCCATGGACTGCGCGCTGAAAAGTGAGAGTGAAGACGTCGATCGAGTGCTTCGATCGACACTCGATCGCGACGGCGAGTCGCCCGAAGGAACGGCCGAAGATCTGGTCGGACAGACAACGAACAAGAAAAATCTTCTTCTGCTCGTAACGCTGCGCTGGATAGCGATCTGCGGTCAGATCGCGACGATACTGATCGTGGACTTCGGGTTCCATCTGCGGCTCCCGTTGATTCAAATGGCGAGCGTCATCCTCGTTTTGGCGCTTTTCAATCTCGGGAGCCTATACCGTTGCTCGGCCAAAAGGCCGATCGACGATTTCGAGCTGTTCGTACAGCTTCTGTTCGATTTGACGACCCTCTCGACGCAGCTCTTCCTCAGCGGCGGGGCCACCAATCCGTTTGTTTCCCTTTTCCTTCTCCAAGTGATTCTCGGCGCGGTGCTGCTACCGAGCCGTTACACCTGGACCATCGTCGCGCTCTGTGGAAGCTGCTTTATTTGGCTGACCTTCGACTATCACGACATTGGCTGGCACGCGAGTGAAGCAGACCAGGGGGAAATGCAGTTTTTCAAGCTTCACCTCGTCGGCATGTTCGTCTGCTTCGCATTGGCTTCCGTGCTTCTCGTGGCTCTCGTGACCAGGATCAATCGCAATGTCCGCGAAAAGCAGGCGCGCTTGTCACAGATGCGACAGCATGCGATCGAGCAGGAGCATATCGTTCGAATGGGACTTCTGGCCTCCGGCGCCGCCCACGAGCTCAGCACGCCGCTCGCGACGCTTTCGGTGATATTGCAGGATTGGGAGCGAATCCCGAGGCTCGCCGAAGATCCGGAGATCGGCGTCGATCTCGATGAGATGAAAGGCGCGCTCGCCCGATGCAAAGATATCGTCTCGAGAATTCTCCTCACCGCCGGCGAGATTCGCGCGGAGGGCGCAGAGCGAACGACCATCGTCCGATTCCTCGACGAGCTGACGGAGGAATGGAAGAGGCATAGAACGCCAGTGAACTTCGACTACAGAAGCAGCGTTTCTGTCGACAGCGCCATCGCGCCCGACGTGATTCTAAAGCAGGCGCTGTTCAATGTTCTCGACAATGCGCTGGAGGCGTCTCCCGACTGGCTGTCGCTCGAAGCCATCCTGCGTAGCGACATCTTGATTCTGACTGTGAAGGACAAGGGCGCAGGCTTTCCGTCGGACGTGCTCCAAAGCTTCGGCAAACCTTATCTATCGAGGAAAGAACAGCCTGGAACCGGCCTCGGTCTATTTCTCGCAGTCAACGTCGTGCGAAAGGTCGGCGGCTCGATCGAGGCGCGCAACAATGGCGACGGCGCCATTGTCGAGCTTCGATTGCCGATCGAGGCGCTGTCGATCGAGAAAAATGATGTCCTCTCTTGATCGCCTTCTCATGATCGTCGAAGACGACGTCTCCTTCGGTAGAGCGCTTCGAAAATCATTCGAGAGACGAGGATATCGGGTTACGGTTCGCCAAAGCCTCGAGGACGTCGAGGCTGCGCTCCCCGATGCGCCGCCATGCTTTGCGATCGTCGACCTCAAGCTGGTCGGCCCATCCGGGCTCGAATGCATCAAGTCGCTCCTGCGCGCGAATCCCTCGATGAGCATCGTTGTTCTGACTGGCTACGCCAGCATCGCCACGGCGGTGGAAGCGATCAAGCTCGGCGCTTGTCACTATCTCGTGAAACCTTCGAGCGTGGATGACATAGAAGCTGCTCTACTCGGAAGAGAGGCGAATGGCCGCACTGCCTTTTCCGAGCGCAAGAACTCGATCAAGACCGTCGAGTGGGAGCGCATTCACGAGACGCTCATGGAGGTAAATTTCAACGTTTCGGAAGCTGCGCGTCGATTGGGCATGCATCGGCGAACGCTCGCCCGTAAGCTCGCCAAGCGACAGATCACCTGATGTTCCGACACCCTGGATCGTTTGAAAAGGCTTTTGAAGTTTACCGGACAGTTGTTCAATGACTGAGCAGGTGATTAGATCTGGTTCGCGGCGTCAGATCGTTCAAATCGACAGCATTCTCGCAAATCTGCCTCCGAATTCAAAGCCGACAGCCAAGCCGGCCAACAAATGCAAATATTTACAACGATGAACCTTTGGATCAAAGGTGGCCGAACGTTCTGGCGCCCGTTTCGCTAACGCTCTTGGTTTCGCAGGCTCCTGGGACGTCGCATCAGCCCCAGCGCCATATCGATAGCTCTCCGAGATCGTCAATGACTTTTGAAAGCGCAGAGCACAGGCTGCTTCATCTCGTTCGACAGGCTTTGCCGCTGTCTGCCCATGCGAAGCCATCGCTTCTGACATTTCTCCGCAATCGTACCGGGTCTCGGGAGACAGCGTTGCATCTGACGATAGTCAACGTGTTCGAAACGAGAGATATGAATGGACCGATGTGTCAATTCCTCGTTAGTGACAAAGGAATGGGCGGCGAGCTTTTCTTCGCGCCCTTGACACAAGTGTCTTTAGGGCACCGGCACCCGCTGTCGGGAGAAATCAGAAAGTATCAGCGAACATTTCCACGCATGATGAAACTCGCTCGCCATGAGGAGTCTCGAAGTTCCAATTTCGTCACGCGCGGCGCTCTTTGACTTGTTCGCGACACGCGGGTAACGCCTCCTATCACGCACAGCGTCGCCCAAATGATACGCGCCGACATCTTCGCGGTCTGCCGAGCCGATGAAGGCGCCGATGATCTTCCGCCGCGATCCGACCGCCTTGCGCGTCTCCGTCATCGATCTTCTGGCATGTCGACGCCGATCCACAGATCGCGCACGCGCTCCAGATTCTTCGCCGGATCGTAACGTTCGACATCGAGACTCAAACCATCGGCCGACAAGCCGCCGATCGCCGCGAGCGCCGAGCAGGAGGCGACGACGCGATCATGTTGCGCAGACACCATTTTGACCCTGGCGTCGAATAGCGCCTGTTGGGCGTTCAGCACGTCGAGAAGAGTTCTTTGGCCGAACTCGGCCTCATTGCGGATTTGCGCCAGCGCCGTTTCCGAGGAGCGCACCAATATTCCGCCGTAATGCATCGCCGCCTTCGTCGCTGCAAGGCGGCTGTAGCTCACGGCGAGCTTGGCGCGAATGGCGCTGCGCTGAGCTGTGACATGCACCTGCGCCTGCCCGAGCTGCTGCTTGGCCTGCCTGACCGCCGAATATTCGGCGCCGCCGTCATATAAGGGCACGTTCAACGTTCCGGTCACCTGCGCCGAAAACTGCTTGGTGCCGGGATAGCCGAGATAGGAATCGTATTGCTGATAGACTTGGCCGCCCACGGAAAAGGACGGCATGAGCGCGCCCTCGGCGACTTTTACAGCCATCGTCGCCATGTCCACATGATGCAGAGAGGAGATCACCTGCGGATGCGCGACGATGGCGCGCTCCACCGCGCGTTCGATGGTCGCCGGCAAATCAGGGTCGCAGCCCTGCGCGGGCTCGAGCCGGTTCGGCGGACGCCCGATCACCTCGCGATATTCGGCCACGCTCGCCCGCAGCGCCTCACGCGCCCCCGCATGGTCGGACGCGGCTTGCGCCAACGCCGCTTCCGCCTGTGCGACATCCGCCACTGTCGCCATTCCCGTGTCGGCGCGATCACGCGCGACGCGCAACTGCTCCGCGAGAACGGCTTGATTATGCCTGCGCAGGCCGAGCGTCGCGGTGTCGCGCAACACATCCATATAGACGGTGACGCCGCGCAGCAGCACTTCTTGCTCCGCGGCCATCAACGTCGCGCGCGCGGCGAGCACGCCGGACTCGGCCTGGCGCATCGAATTGTCCGAACGCCAGCCGTCGAACACCGTCAATGAGAGATTCAGCGTTCCGCTGCGCGGATAGCCGAAATTGTCATCATTGGTGTAGAGGCGGTTCCGTAGCTGATCGCGCCCGCCGGGCTGACGAACGCTCGATTTTTGCGGTCCGGCGCTGAAGGAGACGCCGGCCTTGGGTCGATGTCCCGCAGCCGCTTTGGACACGTCCTCGTCGCGGATCCGTGCAATCGCGCGTTGCTCCTCGAGGTCTGGATTGCTGGCGTAGGCAAAAGCGAGCGCGCCCTTCAGAGTTTCCGCGCGCAGGTCGTGCGCGCCGAGCGCGACAAGGCCGAGCATCGAGGCGCAAATTCGCCGCGCGGCTCCGCGCGCGATGCGCCTGTCGGCGTGTGCGTTCGTCATGACGCCGCCAGGAGATTCGCGTTCGCCACGTTCATTTCGACTCCCTCTCGCGCGCCATATCGTCGAAATTGAGCTTGCATCGCTGGCCGCCGGGCAGTCGATTGCCTGGATTGGGCAAAAGAAGGCGAACGCCGAATGTCGCGCTCGCCGGATCGAACACGCGATCGACGACCGAGACGGTCGCAGGATAGCTTTCGCCGATGGGCTCGTCAGGAAGGACCATGGCGGTCGCGCCGACCTTTACCTGCGGATACATTGCGACCGGCAGAAACGCCTCGACATGTAATGGATCGAGATGCACGACGCTCATGATGAAAGCATCCTGATGAACGAATTCGCCCGGAGACAGCTTTCGTTCGCCGACCACGCCGGCGACAGGGCTGCGAATCGTTCGCTGCTCGAGCACGGCGCGGGCCCTCACGACTTCGAGCTCTGCGAGACGCAGCTCGACTTTTTCGCGCGCGAGATCCTCTTCGGCGACGCGCATGTCCGCTTTTTGTTCGTCCAATTTGTCGAGCGTAAAGCTGTTTCGCGCGTACAGCTCCCGCGCCCGTCCCATACGCGCCTTACTGAGTCTCAATCGTGCGGCCTGCGCCTCGACACGCGCCGCACTCGCCGCGCGGGCGAGGTTCAATTCCAGCGTCGCGGCCTCGACGCTCGATTCGAGCCGGGCCACGACCTGGCCTTCCGCGACGACGTCGCCGCGATCGACGAGCGCTTCGGAAATCAATCCGGTTGTCGGACTGCCGAGCTTCACCGTCATCGAGGGATCGATGACGCAATCGAAGCGTCGGTTCTGGGCGCGAGCCTGTTGCGTCGAGGAGCAGCAGTGAAGCGCGAGGATCGCCACGACGGCGATCTGCGCGCGCGATGCTCGGGGCCTATTCGGCGTTACCAGTGAAGGCGAGCGCATGGTCGAGAGTCTCGTCTCTATCCAATAATTCGCGACGCATACGAGCATGAAGCCGCTCCGCGTGTCTTTGCGCTGCACGAAGAGCGAGACGTGCGGGCCATGACCAGCCGGCTCGAATCATTACGTGCATTAGGTACTGCTCAATCGGTAAAGCGTTTGTGTCCGTGACGCCGTCCGCGAGCGAAAGGATCGCCTGAAAGCAGCCGAGCTGACCTTGTCGAGCGCAGCGCCCGGCGAGCTGGCGATCGATCCTGCGGGCGTCGTGGCGTTCGGACATTATGACATGCAGCCCGCCCAATTCGATCACATCGGCGTCGAGCTTGATGTCGGTCCCGCGGCCGGCCATATTGGTCGCGATCGTGATGCGTCCACGCCTGCCTGCGGCGGCGACGATCTCCGCCTCGGCGGCGTCCTGCGCGGCGTTGAGAACGATATGCGGCAGGCCGACCGCCGTCAGACTCTCGCTGGCTCTGCGAGACGACGCCACCGATCTCACGCCGAGCAACACCGGCGCTCCACGGCGATGATGCGCGGCGATCGTCTCCGCGATGACGCGCCATTTATCTGCCTCGGTCGCGACGATGCGATCCTGAAGAAACCTTCGTTGCGACGGTCTGTTGGTGGGCACGCGCGCGACTGTGAGGCGATAGACGCTCCAGAGCTCGCGCGAGACCTCGGCGGCCGTTCCCGTCATGCCTGCGAGCCGCTGGTAGCGTCGGAAAAATCGCTGATATGTCATTCTGGCGATGGTCGCGCGAACACCGGATAGAGCGCAGCCTTCCTTGACCTCGATCATTTGATGAAGCCCGTCGCTCCAGAACCGATCCGGCATGACGCGCCCGGTATATTCGTCGACGATCTCGACCTTTTCGCCGCGGACGATGTAATGCTCGTCGCGGTGGAACAGGCGCATTGCGGTGATCGCCTGAAGCGCCCATTCCTCGCGTTGGGACACGATCTGCCAACGGCTTCCGAGCCGCTGCGCCAGCTCGGCGGCGGTCGTTCTGCCGGATGCGGTGAGGTCGACCCGCCTTTCGTCGCGGCGGATCACATAATCGCGCCCCTCGGCCATCCGCGCGGCGATGTCGAGCGCCTCTACGAAAATCTCTCGTTCGGATGTCGACGTCAGCTCGCGCGAGAGGATGAGCGGCGTGCGCGCCTCGTCGATGAGAATGCTGTCCGCTTCATCCACGATCGCGAAATGCAGCCCTCGCAACAGCAGCTCTCGCATCCGCGCCGCCGGCGCTGCGAGATTTTCGAATTTATGCCGTAGATTGCCGCTGCGTCGACCGAGCGTCAGCCGATCGCGCAAATAATCGAAGGCTAGAGTCTTGTTGGTGCAATAGGCGATCTCGCAGGCATAGGTGGCCCTTTTTTCCTCGGGCGCCATCTCCTGGATCACGACGCCGACGCTCAGCCCGAGAAATTCATATAGCGGCCGCATCAGCTCGGCGTCGCGTCGCGCGAGATAATCATTGGCCGTGACGACATGGGTCGGCACGCCGGCCAACGCCGCTGTCGCCGCGGCCAGCGTCGCCGTGAGCGTCTTGCCTTCGCCCGTGTCCATCTCGGCGATCATCCCGCCGAGCAGAATATTGCCGCCGATCAGCTGCACATCGAAATGGCGCATTCCCAGCACGCGGCCAGACGCCTCGCGGATGACGGCGAATGCCTCTGCGATGGCTTTCGGCTCGCGTGCGCGACAATGATGCAGTTTTTCACGCAGCGCCCGCCCGCGCGCGCGCAGCTCCGCGTCGGAAGTTGCGCGGAGCTCTGCCTCATGCGCCGCGACGCGCTCGACGATGGAGGCGGCGGCGCGCCCCTTGAAGCGCCCGATCTGCGGAGCGAAGCGAGCCGCCACTGCTTCGGCCGCTTGCTCCAGCGGCCCGGAGCGTGGCCAGCGCCGCTCTGGATAGAGTCTCGGCCGCGGCAGTGGGCGGCTCGCCGGCGCCGACGCCTCACACACCGAACTGCCTCAACAACAATTGGCGCGACGCGCGCCAGAGGCGCCCGGCGACCGGCTCGGCGCCGTGATCGAAGCGCACATAGACGCGTTCGCCTATATTCATTCTTTCTTCCCGCGGCGCGACTCTCAGATCGATGTGGAATTGGGATTCGAGCGCGCGCGGCGCGTCGGTCTTCGTCGGATCGAGCGCGATCTCGCCGCCCCCGCGCTTGCTGAGCGCGAGACTCGGCAATTCGTCGAGAGCGGCCGGCGCTTCGCGCTCGATGACGGCGGGAACGACGCAGTCGATGCGGCCGACGAATCGGATCTCGACCTTGGTCGTCCGGCTGCGGACGAGATCGATCTCCGATTGGGGAACCACGACGCGCACGATGGGATCGCCTTGCGCGACGATATAGCCGAGAAGATCGCCCTTTTTGACGAATTTTCCCGGAAGGTCCGCCGCGCGCGGCAAGATGAGCCGGCCGGAATGCTCCGCGACAATGTCGAGGTCGGCCATTCGCTGCCGGTTCAACGCCAAGGCGCCGTCCAGACGGCGCAGCTCTTCGCGAAATATATTGGCCTGCACCAAGTCAGAATTCGTCACCGCCTCGAGCCGAAGGCGATAGGCCTCGGTCTGCGCCTGAAGCACGGCCGTCTCGCCCGCGAGAACCGGATCCGCGAGCGTCGCCACGCGCGTCCCGGCCTCGATATGGCGATCGTCGCCGAGAAGCGCGTCGATCGCCTCGCCATCGGTCCGCACGCGAAGCGTCGAATTCTCCGGCACAGCGACGACGCCCTGCGCCATGGTGGCATAGGGGGCGGGAACAGCCATGATCAGGAGGAGAAGGATCACGACCGACAGGTTCGATACGAGGATCGCGCGTCCGCGAACGCGCCGCAGCTGCGGATCGAGGAGAAGACGATTCACGCCTTTTGCGAGCGGCAGCACGAGGCCGGCAGCCAGGCCCCAGAGCGCGAGCACAACTCCGATGACGAAAAACCGCGAGCCGATGAACAAAGCGATCCCGAAAGTCACCGTCGAGCGGTAGAAGAACGATGCTGCCGCATAGGCGAGAAACCACGGCGCTTCGCCCGGCGACGTCGCCGGCGATACGAGATGCTCGACGCCGAAGGCGTAACGTTGCATCAGATACAGCACATAGGCGTTCGCGCGAGCGCCGAGATTGGGAATTTCGATCAGATCGGCGAGAACGTAATAGCCGTCGAACCGCAGCAGAGGGTTGCCGTTGACGAGCAATGTCGAAGCGCTGCCGATCAGCATCACGTCGAAGGCCGCAGCGCGCACAAGTCCTTTCTCGACGAGAGTCCAGGCGATCATCGCGCCCGCGGCGAGAAACATTTCGACCATGATTCCCGCCGCGCCGACGATGATGCGGCGGCGCTTTTCCTGAAAGGCAGCGGAAGCGGAGGCGTCGACATAAGGAACCGGCATCAGCACGAGCAGCATGACGCCCATCTCATGCACCTCGCCGCCCCATCGCGCCGTCGCCATGCCGTGGCCGATTTCGTGGAGCGCTTTGACGAGAGGATAGACGAGCATGAGAAGGACGATGTTTTCCGACGACAGAACGCGATCGGCGACATTGTGCGTCAACGCGCTCCAATGCACCCCCGCGAGCGCCAGTCCGATGACGATCGTCGCGAGCCAAAAGGCGAAACCCCACCAGCTGAACAAGAAGCGCGCCAGCGGCGCGGTCGCTTTCAGGAAGCGGTCTGGATCGACGAGCGGAATGCGGATCGCGAGCGGATTTCGCACATTCTGGACGAAATTGCGCCGACCCTGCTTGTCCGCCCGATGCGCCAATTCGGCCATGTCCGGCGGAACGTCGCCGATCAACAGATCGGCGGCGTGGATCTGAGCCAGAAGACGAATGGTTTCGTCCTGGGTGGGCTGGTCGTCGCCATAGCGATGGCCCATCATCTCCCAGATTTCATCGACGCTGCGGCGACCGTCCATGAGGCAAACGATATTATGCGCCAAGGGCGAGAGACGATGAAACTGGCCATTCTGCCGATCCTGCAGAACATACCAGAGCTGGCCTCTATGGCGCTGCCGATGAATCCGGGCGTGGGCGCGCAATCTCGGCTTGAGATCGGCGACGCGATACCAGGACGAGCTCCGCAGAGGCGCGGCCATGCCTTTGCTCCTAGTCCAGCCAGCGCCAAGACCAGATCTCGAACCAATCGATCAGCGATCGTGTCCAGATCCAGCCTATTCGTCGTCGGCCCGCCTCCACCTTCCCGACGCCTCTCATGCCGGGCCGCAGTTTCGGCGAGCTCGCGCGCAGCGCGGCTTCGACGCGGAATGTGTTCACGCCTTCGTCGGCTTTCGCCACGGGCGTGATTTTCTCGACGACGAGCGGAAACCTCTCATTGGGGAGCGCCGCGATCAGCAGCTCGCCGCCCGCTCCGATCGCGATCTCGTTGACTTGGCTCTCGTCGACGTCGAGGACGACGCGCCAGTCGTCGAGTGGGGCGACCTCGAACAGCACCTGCCCGCGCTGGACCGCGGCGCCGATGGATTGGCTGAGATCGCCCGAAACCACCAAGCCATCGAAGGGCGCTTGCAGCTTCGTTCGCGCGAGCTGTTCGTCGGCGAGCCTTATCTGCGCCTCGGATTCCTGCATCTCCGCGCCGAGGATGCGCGTGTCGGCGCGATTGCGGGCGCCGCCGGCGCGTTCGAATTCATATTGCTTCTTTTGTCGCTCGGTGATCCAGCGCAGTCGCTCGAGCGCAAATTCGCGATCGTCGAGCGTCGCCAGCATGTCCCCGCTGCGGACTTCGTCGCCCGCACGCACATGCGCTTCCTTGATGAAGCCATTGAACGGCGCGACGATCGCGCGCTGCACCTTTCCCTCTATCGAGGCGTTGGCCGTCACTCGATAGACATCTGTTACGACAGCGAAGGCCAATGTCGACACGATTAGCGCGAGCGCGGCGAGCTTGCGGCCGACATGCCCCGGTCCGAGAAGCTCATGTGCATGAGTGTGACACGAATCCCACGCCTTCACGATCAGCCAGCGATCGTCGCGGCGGCGGATGTCGAGGACTGGCCCGAGAGCGGCGGCGAGACAATCGAGGAACTCGATCTCGTCCGGCTCGAACGGCCTGTCCTTGCCGCGCTCGAATGTCATGGCGCCGATGAATTTGTCCTTGGCGAACATCGGCGTCGTCAGAATGGCGCCGCAGCCATGCGATTCCGCCAATTCGCTATGCGCGCGCACGACATGCGATTCGTCGGGGCGTGGAGGATACGAGATGACGGCGTGCTGATCGACCGCCTCGTTCATCGCGCTATTGAGCAGACGGACGAGATTGAGATCTTTCCCAAAATGCGCGCTGTGCGAGATGGCGGCGACACGCACGCCGGATTCCTGCGCGAAGCTGATGCTGACGCGCTCGCAGGACTGCAGCGACGCGAGTTCGGTGACGCAAGCGCGACAGGCTGGCGCGAACCCCTCCTCCTCGAGCGCGACGGCGAGCATGTCGAGAACGCCGGTCAGGCGGCGGAGCATATGCGCCGCATCCTCGGCCGCATCGAGACGCAGGCGTTCGCGAATCCAGGCGACGCCCCATTGCAATTGGCGCGCGGCGAGCCGCAATTGCGCCGAGCCGTCGCCACGAATCTCGACTGCCGCAGCGCCGAGAATCTTCTCGTCGACGATGATCGGATAAGCGATTTGCGCCGGCGACAATGACGCCCCGGCTGCGGCGACGGGCTTCTGCACCACGCCGCGTCGCTGCGCGACTGCGAGATCGATCGTCGAATGAAGGCGGGCGAGCGCGTCGTCGCCTTCCGGCCATGAGGCGAGCCGGCGGCCTCCGCCCGGCTCCCGAAGCGCGACGGCTCCACAGATCGCGAAGGAGATCATCCCGCATTGCAGCGCCAGCCAAGCGGCGAGGAGCGCTTGAAGATCGGCGGCGTCGTCCAGGCGCTTCCACAGCGCCTGCTCGAGGACCGCAACGCGCTCCTCATCGAGAAGCTTGGTCCTTTCAGGGGGCCGCAGAGCGCTCGCTCCCTCCGTGCTCGCGAACATTGTCACGTGTCACCGCCGCGCCGGACCTGCGGCGCGATCAGCGCCCGTCGATCTTCAACGCGCCGTGGCGGGACTCATATTCCTTGAGCACGCCGGCCAGAGCCACGCTCAAACGCTTGGCGGCATGCGGGCTCAGTATGACGCGATCGGTCAATTCGACATGCACCTGACGTTCATTGCCGATATTCCAGGTCTTGTTCGTGCCGAAGAACAGATCCACCTGCTCGAGCGTGCTCTGAATATTCACGACATTGGCGAAATGCGTGACCATGTTGTGATCGTCCCAGACCACTGCGGACTGACGGACGCCTTCGGCAATATCGGCGGCGGGCTGCACATTCGACTCGACCTGATCCATATCCGCGACTCCATTCTGAAACGAGAACGCTGTCTATCTATCGTCTTAAAGCACAGGCCACGATTCGCATCATTCTGTGACGAATTGATAACAGCCGCGGCGCGCCCCGCGCGACTACCAGTCGAAGCGCCAATCCTCGCCGTGCTGCGCATGACCGCCGTGATCGGCGTGGTTCCGCTTGTGCTCGGAGTCGAACCACAGCCAGTCGTCGAGGTCCGAGCAATGCGGAACGGGGGGAGACGGAGGCGGCGGAACGACGCTGACCGGTACATCTGTGCTCGCCACTCCGAAGGCCCCCGCGACGGCGGCCTGCTGGATCTGATTGGCGGTGAGCGCCTGGCCGAAGAAGGCGACTTCGTCGATATGTCCGTCGAAGGATTTCGTGATCTTCAGCTTCGACAAATCGCTCGCGGCGCCGACGGTGGTTTCATCGGAGCCGCCGATCACTATGGCCGATTGGTTCGCGGTCAATCCACCGGCATAGGCATTGGTTCCGACGAGCGCGCCATCCAGATAAAGCTTCATGCCTCCCACGCCGAAGGTGAAAGCGAGATTGTGCCACGCCCCGGCGGCCACCGTCGTCGACGAGCGGATCGTATAGACGCCGGTCGGCCCTTCCATCTGCGCAACCAGACGATTGCCATCGAGTCCGATCGTCAGTCCGTTGTTCAAGCCGGCGCCGTCCTTGGCGAACAACGTCTGTTGTCCGAAGGTCGAACGGGCGTCGAACCAGAGCTGGATCGCGCCCTCGCCGACGGCGAAGGCCGGATCATTCGCGACGGCGACATATTCTCGGCTGGTGTCGTGGAAGTCGGCCGAGGCTCCGGCGCCGAAGGGCGCGATCGCCGTCGACGGGCCGGCGTCGTCCCGATCCGGCCGGCCATTGGCATAGAACACCCCATTCTGCGCCGCGCCCGCACTATCGGCGACGGCCGAGCCTGCGTCGTCGAAGGTCCAGTAGGCGATCGGCGTCAGCAATTGCTGATCGACGGTCACCTGCACACCGGACTGCACGAGAAGCTGCGCGCTGCTGTTGTGGTAGACGTCATAGAGAATATTGCCGATCGCGCGCTGGCCGATGTCGCCCCAGGCGCCGGAAAGATGCAGTGGCTGGCCGCCGTCGCCGAGCACGACCAGCTGGCCATTGCCGGCGAGAGCCTGCACATCGGCGGTCGTCAATGTGGCGGGGTTGGAACGGCCGAGCACATAGGCGGAGGCTCCATCGGCGAAAGCGAGGCGCTCGACTCCTTCCAGCTGATCCGTGCCATCGATGGTCGGGCCGGCGGCGCCTTCGGCGATCAGCTTTTGCGCGCTTTCCTTCATCATGCGGCGCACGAAGGCTTGATCGACGGAACCGCCGAAGATCGCCACCTCGTCGATGAGGCCGCCGAAGGCGTTGGTGACGCGAAGCTTGGTCAGATCGCCGGAAGCGTCGGAGTCGCTCGCATTCGAGCCGCCGATGACGATCGCCTCACGATTGCCGGCGACGCCGCCCGTATAGGAATCTTCGCCGACGAGCACGCCATTGACATAGAGCTTCATCCCGCCTTGGCCGAAGGTGAAGGCGAGATGGTTCCATGAGCCCGCCGAGACGACATTGAGCGTGTCGATGACATGCGCGCCATCGTCGCCGTCGAGCTTCACCTCGAGATGCTGACCGACGAGGCTGATGGTGAGGCCGTCCTGCGCATGGGCGCCATCCTTCGAGAACAAGGTCTGCGTTCCCGACGTGCGGCTCGCATCGAACCACAGCTGGATCGCGCCCTCGTCGAGCGCGAAATCGTCGGAATTCGCGACGGCGATATAGCCGCGCGGATCCTTGTGGAACGCCGCCGATGTCCCGGCGCCGAAGGGCGCCGCGGTCGCGGACGGCCCGGCGTTGCCGAGATCGGTGGCGAGCTTTGTCACGAAGGTCGCGTTCTGCGGCGCGCCGGCGCTATCCGCCAGCGTCGTAGAGCCACGCGCTTCATCGAGCGACCAATAGGCGACGCCTTGCGGCAGCGCGGGACGCGTATCGGCGACTTGAAGCGCGCCGCCGACGAAGGACAGCTGATAATCCGAAAGCGCGCCGCTGAAGCCGGGGCCGGCGCTCGCCAGCCGCGGACCCGAGACGACGAGACGGCGAATCTGGTCGCCATTCAGCGCCTGGCCGAACACCGCGACCTCGTCGATGGAGCCGCGGAACGCCTTGGTGACGGTCAGCTTGGAGAGATCGCCGGACTGGTTTCGGTTCGCTTCGTCCGAGGCGCCGATCACGATCGCTTGGCGATTATTCGCGAGGCCGCCGCTGTAGGAATTGGCGTCGACGAGCGCGCCGTCGATATAGAGCTTCATGCCGTCGGCGCCGAAGCTGAAGGCCAGCTGACGCCATCCGCAGCCGATATCGTCGCAGCTCGTCACCGTATAGGAGGTCGTTCCCGTCTCGAGCCGCGCATAGACGCGGCCGTTCGCGACGCCAATGGTGAGATCGCCCTCATTATTGCCATAGCCGTTCTTGGTGAACAGCACCTGATCGCCCGCGCTTCGCCGGTGTCGAACAGCAAGGCGATCGTCCCATCCGCCAAATGCAGCGCCGCATCGTCGGCGACCGCCACATATTGCCGCGTGTCGCCCCGGAAGCTCGCATTGGCGCCGGCGTCATAGGAGACATTGTCGGCTGTCGCCGCGCCGTCGTCCGATCCGTGCAGGGACGCGCCGTAGAAGGTTCCGTTCTGCGGCGTTCCGACCGAGTCGGCGACGACGCCATTCGTAACCTTGTCGAAGGACCAATAAGCGGTCGGCTGCACAATCGGCATGGAGACGGTGTCGACGCCGTCGCCGCCGTCGATGAGATCGGCGCCGCCGCCGCCGACGAGATAATCGGCGCCGTCGCCGCCCAGAATGACGTCGCTGGCGGCGCCGCCGACCAGCGTGTCGTCGCCGAGGCCGCCGAGCAGCGCCGAGGCGCCCGAGCCCGCGCGAACCGTGTCGTTTCCGTCGCCGGCCTTCACCGTCAGCGGCGCATCGACGCTCGCATCGACAGTCACAATGTCGTTTCCGCCGCCCGTGGCGATGAGGATGGATTTCACATCGGCGGCGGCGAAGGTCTTGATCACATTCTGCCCGATGATCGGCAGGAAGCTCGCATAGACCTCGATCGTCGCGCCATTGGGATCATTCGCGCCGCGCGCGCCCTTCCGCATCGCATCCATCACCTGCTGATCGTTCAGCTGGCGGCCATAGACGGAGACCTCGTCTATGTGCCCGGAGAAAGGATCACTGATCGTCAGCTTGGAGAGATTGCCGGACGTGTTGCGATTGTCGGCGTTGGACGCGCCGATGACGATCGCCTCGTGATTGCCCTGCAATCCGCCCGTATAGGCGTTCTCGCCGACGAGCGCGCCATCGAGATAGAGCTTCATGCCGGCTTCGCCGAAGGTGAAGGCGACATTGTGCCAATCGCCGCAGGCGACGTCGTCGCAGCCCTCGACGCGATAGACACTCAGCCGCCCGGTCGCATCGGCGCCCTCGAGCTCGGCGAACAGCGTCCCATGATCGACGCCGATCGTCAGCTGGCCGGCGCCGAGACCGCTCTTGCTCTTCGAGAACAAGACCTGCGTGTCGCCCCGGTCATGGCCCGTGTCATTGGCGTCGAACCAGAGCTGCACCGCGCCGCTCGCGAGATTGAAGACCGCATCGTCGGCGACGGCGACATATTCCTTCTTGTCGTCGTGGAACTCGATCGAATTGGCCGCGCCGAAAGGCGCGAAAGCGGCGGACGGCCCCGGATCGGCGCGGTCCGGCGCGCGATCCGTATAGAGCGTTCCATTCTGCGGCGTTCCGGCGCTGTCGGCGACGGAGGTTCCGCTCGTCTCATTGAAGTTCCAATAGGCGACCGGCTCGAGCGGCTTGCGCACGATCACCGTGTCGTCCTGTGGCGTTCCGGCGATGCGCAGCACGCCGTCGAGCAGGGCGACGCCGGTGAGCCGCGCCTCGGTGGTCGCGGTCGCGACGCCGAGATCATCATCGGAAAGATGCGCCGAGATCGTCCAGAAGCCCGGATCGCGGTAGTTGTGCGTCAGCTGGAAGTCGCGCGTTCCGGCGGCATAGGCGAGCGTCTCGGCGGCAGTGCCGTCGCCCCAATCGACGATGAGCGTATAGCTGTCCTGCGTTCCCGGATCGGCGAAGACGCCCGAGAGCACGACCGGCTCGCCCGGCAGCACATTGCCGACCTCCGCCGCATTATTGGTGAAGGTGGTGAAGACCGGCGCGACATTCGCCACAGTGACCGCGGCGCTGATCGTCGCCGAGGCGCCATCCTTGTCGGAGAGCGTCAGATCGATGCGATAATCATCGGCCGCGGTTCCCGTCGGATTGTCGTCGAGATAGCGATGCGTCGCCGTGAATGTGTGGCTCGCCTCGTCGATCGTCAGCGCAGAGGCGCCGCCGTCGCCCCAGACCACAGCGCCCGAATGCGTGTCGAGGACGCCGGCGTCGGCGAAGCGACCCAGCAATGTCACGGTCCCATTCTCGTCGATTGTGAGGCTGGAAGCGAGCGCGCCGCCGATCGTCTGCTTTTGCGCGGCGACGCCGTTCAGCGTGAGATCGGCGATGATCGGCGCCGCATTTGTCACGATGACAGCGGCGGTCGAGACATTGCTCTTGGCCCCGGCGTCGTCGGTCACGATCGCGGATATCGTGTAGTTGGCGCCGGCGACCGGATTGTCGAGATAGACATGGGTCGCGGTGAAGGCGCGATTGACCGCATCGACGATAATCGTCGCGCCGGCGCCCGCGCTCGCGGAGCTCGAGCCATCGCCCCAATCGATCGCGATCGAATGGAGATCGAGCGGCCCCGCATCCGTGTAGACGCCGGAGACGGTGACGGAGGAGCCCTCTTGCGATGTGCTCGGAACGACGCTCAATGCGCCGGCGACGGGCGCGACATTATCGACCTTCAGGCTCACAACCGTCGGGGCGCTGGCGCCCTGATCCTTGTCGACGATATTGGTCGTGATCGTATAGACGCCGTCCTGAACATAGCGATGAGCGACATCGAAATTGAGCGCCCCGGCGGCAAGATCGACGATCTCGCTCTGCCCATCGCCCCAGGCGACATTCAGCCGGAAGCTGTCGAGCGTTCCCGGATCGACGATGCGGCCGCTGAGGCGCGCGAACGCGTTCTCGGCGATCTCGGCCGACCCCGGCCCCGCGGCCGGCGCGACGACGACAGTCTGCAGCGTCGGCGCCACATTGAGCACGGTGACGTTTCTGTCGGCCGCGACATAGGCGCCGTCATTATCGGTCGCGCCGGTCTTGATCGTATAGGCGCCATTATCCGCATAGGAATGCGTCGCGACGACATTGCCATTGGCGGCGGCCGCGTCGATCAGAATGTGATCCTGCGCGCCGTCGCCCCAATTCACATCCCACCATTTGATCTTATCGGCGCCCGGATCGGTCGCCGCCAGCGACAGGCTGTAGACCGCGCCCTCATCGGCCGTGGCGGCGCTCACGACATTCAGCGTCGGCGCGACCTCATTGATCGTGATCGTCGTATAGGCGTCAGCGACGCCGCCGTCCTTGTCGACGATCTGGCCGTGAACGAGCAGCGCGCCGCTCTGCCGCAAATATTGGCTCGGAACCGTGGCGGCGCCGGCGCCCTGCACGAGATCGAAACTTCCATTATTGTCGAAATCGTAGCGATAGGTCAGCGACGCGGCGTCGACAATCGACGGATCGGTCACGCCGGAGAATGTCACCGTCGCGGAGGCCGCGCCTTCGCTCACCGGGCCGCTATTGCCGAAGGAGACGAAGCTCGGCGGCGCATTGTCCACCGTCACGCCGACCGCCTTGGAGATCGTCGTCGGCGTCGCCGAGCCGATCGTCGCATAGCCGACGATCACATGCGGCGCGGAATAGACGCCGCTGTCATTGACGCCGAGCGCCGTCAGCTCGCTCCAGGAAAAGCTCGCCGTCGCGCCGCTCTTGTCGATCGTCCCATCATTGTTGATGTCCCAACCATAGGAGAGCGGCGCGCCGGTCGCTTGCGCGGTCAGCGTGAGCGACTGGCCCTCCGCGATGCGATAGGGGCCGCCCGTATCGATATTGTTCGCCGAGAGACCGACCGTCACCGCATAAGCGGCGGAGGTCGCTCCGGTCGGAGTCGTATCCTTGTCCACCGCGGTGGCGCGGATCGCGACATTGCCGGGCGCGGCATAGACATGGCTCGCCTGTGTGGCGTCGGCGCCGAAAGTCTCGACAGCGGAACCATCGCCCCAATCGACGCGCCATTCGAGCACGCGATCGATCGGCGAAGGATCGGTCGCCGTGAAGCCGATGGTGAAGGGCGTTCCGACCGTCGCCGAATGCGCTCCGGAAACGGCGACCGCCGGCGGCGTGTCGGCGATCTGGATTTTCGACACCGCCGTGGTGGAGAGACCGTCGGAATTGGTCGCGCGCACCGCGATCGTATAGAGGCCATTGTCGGCGAGGCCGAGATCGACGAGGCGATCCCAGGGAAGCGTCACGCGATAGACGCCGCCGCCGAGAGCCGTTCCGATCACTTCGCCGAACTGGCCGTCGCCGTCTATGTCGAAGACGACCGGACCGGACAGCGAATTGGTCGAGCCCAACGCCTGCACATTGGCGGTCAGCGTCACGCTCGAACCTTCCGAGGTCGAATAGCTCGGCGCGGAGAAGGACACGATCGGCGACGACAGAACCGTCAGCCCCTCGAAAGTGTCATAAGCGACCGCGCCCTTGCCCGCGAGGCTGATCGAGCCATTGGTCTGCGGGATCGGCAGGCCGGCGACGCCGCCGACGAGGATGGAGGCGTTCGGATCCTGCGGATCGACGATCAGCGTGTCGCCGGGCGCCACGCCGGGCGCGTCGCCATGCAGCGTGGTCACCGCATCGGAGGGCAGGTTGGGAAGCGAGACGCGCACAATGTCCGGGTCGGCGTCGCCGGAGACTGTCGTATGCGCCGCGGCGCCCACCTTCTCGATCGTGATCACATCGGAGCCGGCGTCGCCGTCGATCGTCGTCGTCGCGCCTGCGCCTGTGTTCTGCACATCGATCGCGTCGGCGTCCGCGCCGCCATGAATGGCGAGCGTGTCGGCCGCCGTCTTGGCGTTGACGACGCGCAGATCGAGACTGTCCGCGCCGGCGCCGAGATCGATGCCGGTCGCGCCGCGATAGTCGGCGACGACGACATGGTCGGAGCCTTCGCCCGTATTCACCTTGGTCGCGCCGACGATCGCCGGCGGCGCGGAGACGAGCGACACAGTGTCGTCGCCGACGCCGGTCGTGACGCCGATCGACTCTATATCGGTGTGCTCCGTC
This sequence comes from Methylosinus sp. H3A, assembly GCF_015709455.1. Classification (NCBI taxonomy): domain Bacteria; kingdom Pseudomonadati; phylum Pseudomonadota; class Alphaproteobacteria; order Hyphomicrobiales; family Methylocystaceae; genus Methylosinus; species Methylosinus sp. H3A. The sequence continues at coordinate 123,716 of NZ_JADNQW010000002.1, read as the reverse complement.
GTGAATGCGATCGGCGGCGCCTTGGGCGAGAGATCGACATTGAATGTCGCGAGGCCGCCCTGCTGCGTCGTCGAGCCGAGGCTGCCGACATAGGCGGTGAGCGTGGAGCCGTTCTGCGGTCCGAGGATCAGAGAGGTGGGGGTCAGCAGGCCGCGCACGCCGCCGACGGCGTCGCGCACGACTTGGACGAAGCCGAGCGCGCCCGTCTGCTGATCGCGCTGGAACACGGAGATGTCATTGGCTCCGCGCGCCGTCACCAGCACATATTGGCCATCGGCGGTGACGGCGACATCGGTCGGCGCGTCGAGCCCGCGCACGCCATTGGCGCCATTGCGCAGAGTCTCGACGAAGACGAGCGGCTGCGTAGTGGAATTCGTGACCTCAAAGACGGAGAGCGTGGCGCCGCTCTGGCTCGTCACATAGACGAAGCCGCCATCGGGGCTCGCAGCCACATCGGAGGCGCCGACGAGTCCGTTGGTCGCGCCTGCGAGAGTCTGAGAGGCGCCGGTCGTCGCATTCGCCGCAGTGAGGCTGCCGGTCGAAGCGTTCACCGAATAGGTGAAGCCATTCTGCGCGATCGTTTCCGTCGCGGCGCTGCTCGCGCCGGACTGAGTCGAGATCAAAGTGAGCGCGCCGGTCGTCGTGTTCAGCGAATAGCTGCGCAGGCCGCCCGAGCCCGTCGTCGTCAGCACCTTTGTCGATGCGTCATAGCGCATCGAGTCGTAATAGGAGCCGCCATCCGATTGCGATTGCGCGAAGGAAAGATCGCCGGTCGCCGAGGCGAGCTTGAATGTCGCGAGCCTGCCAGTCGTCGCGCTCTCGGTGATGACGAAACCGTCGGTCCCGGTCACGAGCACATTGGAGACGCTCGTGAGGCCGGAGACGCCGTTCTGGGCCTCCTTGAACAATTGGCGCTGCGATCCGTCATCGGCGTTCACGACGACGAGAGAGCTGGTCGCGGTGGAGACGCCGAAGATGTGATTGGCGCCCGGATCGGCCGCTATGGCGTCGAAGCCGGTGAGCTGCGCGACGGTCGGCGCGGATGGGCGCGCGATGGAGAGATATTGGACGTTGCCGCCGAGCGACAGCGTATTGCCGGTGAGCGTCGTCGCGCCGGAGGCGTTCACGCCGATCGACGCCGTGAATGTGTGATTATGCGCGCTGCCTTCCGGAACCAGCGTCGCCCACACCTGCCCCGGAGCGAGGCTCGTCAGCGCCTGATCGGCGCCGACGCCATTGGTCTTCAGCGCTTGCGCCGTGGCGCCGTCGATGCTGAGCGTCGGATTGGCGACATTGATCGTCGAGACATTGGCGACGATCAGCAGATCATAGCCCGTATAATCCTGGTTCAGCGCGCCGACGCTCTTGTCGAGCAGCATGACCGCGAGCAGCGCGTCCGCAGGAGCGTGATCCAATTGCGTCGTCGTGGTGTTGAAGTCGATCGCGCCCGCATCGAGTCCCGAGACGACGCCATAGATGTCCGCGCCGCCCGCGAGACCGACGATCGTCGGCGTCTGCGGCGTTCCCGCGACATAGGGATTGGCCTGCCGCGGGCCGATGAAATGCTCGACATTCGGATCGGTCGCGGCGAAGGCCGTCTGCCCGCCATTGCCGGAGACGACATTCCCGCCGCTCTGGAAAGTGAGCGACGTGTTGCTCGCGACGATGAAACGTCCCTCGCCGCCCTTGTCCGCCGTTCCGCCGCCCGCGCCGCCCGACGTCGAGACGGAGGTCTTCAGCGTCGCGCCGCCGGAGGTGAGATCGGACGCGTAGAGCTTGATCGTGCCGCCGGAGCCGCCAGCGCCGTCGCCGCCGCCGCCGCCGGGGCCGCCAGGGCCGCCTGTGCCGCCATTGCCGCCGTGATGCGCGTCGGAGCTGTCGCCGCCGCCCTGCCAGCTGCCGGACGGCCCGTAATTCGAATCGGGATTGGCGCCGCCGCCGCCAGTCGCGCCGCCGCCGCCGACCGCGGTGAAGACGTCGCTATTGCCGACGCGGATCTGGCCCTGCGCGACGAGCTGGAAGGCGCCGCCGCCCGCGCCGCCCATGCCGCCCGAGGCGCCATTGCCGCCAATGCCGCCGCCGCCGCCGCCATCGCCGCCGCCGCCGCCCACATAATTATCGGTGAGGCCGAGGAAGCCGCTCGTGTAGTGCCGGCCATTGCCGCCGCCGCCGCCACCGCCGCCGCCGCCCGAGCCGCCACCGCCGCCGCCACCGCCGCCGCCGCCGCCCATGCCGCCGGAAATGGCGAGGCCGGTCGTAGAATTCGCTCCCGCGAATCCGTCGCCGCCGGTTCCCCCGGTTCCGCCAGTGCCGCCGCCGCCGCCGTCATAGCCGTCGCCGTCGCGCAGCCTTTGGCCGTTGACGATGTCATAGGCGCCATAGGCGCCGTCGCCGCCGGAGCCGCCGTATCCGCCGTAGCCTTGGTCGCCGCCGGAGCCCGCCGAGCCGTTATATTGATTGCCGACGCCGAGCCCGCCCCCGCCGCCGGAGCCGCCCCAAGCGCCGTAATGGCCCCAGCCGCCGTCGCCGCCGATGCCGCCGCCGCGGCCAAAATCCTGCCAGGCGCCGCCGCCGCCGCCGCCGCCGCCGCCGCCGCCGTAATAGCTCGGGGCGCCATAGCCGCCGCCACCACCATGGGCGTCGCCCGTGCCGTAAGGTCCGCCGACGCCTTGTCCCGCGGACGTCGTCCCCTGGAAGGTGAAATCCGACGGCAGGCTGCCATTGGAGCCGCCGCCGCCGCCATAACCGCCGACCGCCCCAGAGGCGCCGCCGCCGGAGCCGCCCGCCACGCCGCCGCCGGAGCCCGCAGTCTGATTATGGGCGGCGAGATCGAAGGTGACATTGTCGGCGAGCTGGACATTGTTAGCGACATCGAAGGACAGCGCATTGGCGCCCACAGCCGACACTTTCAGCCCCGCCGGCAGGCTGAGATCGCCGGCGAAATTCACAAAGATCATGCCATTGTTCGAACCGATCGCGCTCGCGTCGGCGGTGATCGAGAAGCCGGACTGGCTATAGCCCAGATACCACCAGCCGCCATTGGTGAAATCGAGCGTGTCGTCGACGGTCGCTCCGCCATTGTTGTAATCGACCTGAATTTTGCCGGAGTTGATCCAGATCCATTGGCCCGATTTCACGGTGGTGTCGATCGAGAAATCACTCGAGATCGTGAAGGTCGGCACGGTCGCCGGGGCGACGGTCGCCGCCGCATTGGGCAGATCGTCCACGGCGACGATATTATCGACGAGAATGGAGCCGAACGGCGTCGACGCGTCTTTCGCCGTCAGCGTCACCCTGTCGAGACCATAGAAGCTCGCCAGCGAAGTGTCGAAGCGCTGGAAGCCGGCGCCGGCCGCGACGTCGAGCTCCGCGGTCACCGTCCGGCCGCCGAGCGTATGGCCGGTCAATACGACCACCGCGGTTCCGCTCGCCGCCATATTGGCGAGCTCCAGCGAATAGAGCGTGAAGCCGTCGCCATTCGCCGTTCCGTCGGCGCGCGCCGCCTGCAGCGTGAGCACATCGCCATTGGCGCGCGCCTGCGCCGCCGGGCTGATGGCGTCCGACCGAATGAAGCCGGCGCTGTTGGAGGTCGAAAGGCTGAAGCCGTTCGACGCATGGACGAGGTCATGCTCGCGCAGCCGGTCGAAATTGAGCACGCTGTCGTAGTTGCGATAGACGTCGAAGTCCTTCGCCGGATCGGGCTGGGTGACGACGACGAGGCCCGATTGCAGCGTGATGCGATTATTGTCGATGGTGACATTCACATTGGCTGTGGTCGTGGACACGATGTCGAGCGTGTCCGCTCCCGTCTTGCCGCCGAGAATGCGCGTCAAATCGGCGCCGGCCGTCGAGATCACCGAAACCGGCGCTCCCGAGGGAAGCGTTGCGGCCTGGAGATCGGTGTCGAGAAGCGTCCAGGCGGTCGCGACCGTCGTATTCGCCGAATTGTCGACGATGAGCTGCTCCACCGTCTTGTCGATGGAAGTGAACTGATTGGCGACGGGCTGCGTCGGAGTGACGACTTTCAGCGTGTCCTTGCCGGACTGCCCGTCGACGATCGTTCGCGCCGCGCCGACGCTTCGCGCCTCGATCAGATCGTCGCCGCCGCCGCCGAGCACGCCGACCACGGTCGACGGAAGAATGGCCGCGTGGAGATCGAGCGCAAATATGTCATTGCCGTCGCCGAGCTTCACATCGACCTCGGCCAAAGAACGGAAAGTGACGTCGCCGCCAGTGAGGCCGGAGACGACTCCTTCCCCGATGGACGCGCCGTCGCGGATCACGCCCGTCTTGGTGGCGGCCGGCGTTCCGGAGAGATCGACGGTCAGACGGTCTGCGACGCCTGCGCCGGTCACCAGCAGCGGCGCGCTCGTTCCATAGACGAATGCGTCATCGACGCCCGCGCCGAGATGGATCGTCGTCGCCTGGCCGGCGCCGTGAACGAAAATCTGGTCCACAGCGCCATTGGAGTCGACGATTGTCGGCGTCGCTGAGCCATTGATCGTGACGCTATTGGTCGTCGCGCCGGTGAGAGCGATGGTGGTCGAGCCGACGCCTTCGAACTCGACCGACTGCGCCATCCCGACCGCAGTGATGCGACCGCGCGTCGCGGAGACGGCGTCGAGCGTCAGATTCGAGTCGACCGTCGGGCTCGCCGAGAAAGCGTCGCCCGCCTGGCCGCCGCCGAGCGCCAGAACATGGCCGCGGATATTTGTGAGGTTCGGCCCCAGCGTGATCGCGTCCACACCGCCGCCGGCGTCGACGGTCGTATCTGTCGAGCTGGCGGCGATAGAAATGGAGTCGGCGCCGGAGCCGGCTTTCACCGTCACCGCGGCGAAATCGCCATAGGCGACGCCCGCGGCCGGATTCACCGTGATCTGGTCGGTCCCGCCCATTCCGAAGCCGAATATCCGATTGCCATTGGCGCCGCCGATGACGCCGACATTCGCCGCCTTGTCGCCGCTGTCGTCGATCAGCAATGTGTCGGCGCCCGCGCCGCCGTCGAGAATGAGCGTTCCGGCGACGCCATTCACGGTCCCATCGGCACCCGAGACGACGACCGAATCGGCCCCGTCGCCGAGGAACAGCGAGGTCGTGGTCGCCGCCGCCGTGGAGCGCACAGTCGCCGTGTCCGCTCCGACGCCGAGATGCAGCGCGAGCGAGCGAAGCTTGCCGTAGACGACCTTTCCGGTCATGCCGAATCCGGCGACATCCGTGTCGGAGATCGTTCCGGTCCCGCCCTGCGCTAAGCCGGAATTGTCCAAATCCAGCGACGCCAACCCGTCGTCGGCGCCCGCCACAGTGAGCGTTCCGACGATCGTCGTGAGATTGCCGCCGCTGTTGCTCGTTCCCGTCAGCTCGCCATTCGCATTGGTCGTCGCGCTCGCGCGGCTGCCGACGAGGATCACATCCTCGGCGCCGCCCGTCGTCACGGTCAGCGGCGCATTCGCCGATACGCCGCGAATGACGATCGTGTCGCGATCGGCGCGGCCGACCACCGACACCGCCGCGGCGGCGATCGCGCCTTCGAGATCGATCAGCGCGCCGACGCCCGAATCCGCGTCATTGGCGTCGCCGGCCAATGTCGCTGTTTTGGCGGCGCTCAGCGTCGCTCCCCCGGCCATGACGATATTGTCGCCAGCGGCGAGCGAAGCCGAGCCCTTGGTCGCGCTCATGAAAGAGGTCGCGCCGAAAATTATGTCCTCGCCGACCGCATTGCTGTCGCGCGTCCCGATCACAATGTCGCCTGTCGTCGAGGCGACGGTCCCAATTCCGAGCCCGCCAACGACATCCGTCGCGACAAGGTCGCCATTGGCCGAGGCGGTGAAGGAGCCGGCGGCGCGGTTCGCATCGATGCGCAGCGCGTCTGCTTTCGCGCCGATCGATCCGCCGCCGGCGTTGAGAACGAGATTGGGCGCGCTCACATTGACTGCGACGCCAGCGTCGGCGTCGAGAATGGAGCCGGTCGCCGCAAGGCTCACGGTTCCGCCCGTCGAGCTTGCCGAGCCGACTTCGAGATCGCCCGTCTCGCTGATGAAGATTCCGTCGCGCGCGAGCGCGTCGAGGCGCGTCGAAGCGGTGCGGATCGGCGAGGCCGATGAGCCGATGGCGCCTTTGGGCGCCGACAACGACAGTGTGGTCGCCTCTATGCGGCCATTCGCATTCGCGACGATATCGCCATTCGCGGTCGTGATCGACACCGGACCGAGCGCGTCGAGAATGGCGTCGTTCAGCGTCACCTTGGTGCGCGCGGCGGTCGAGGTGTTGGCGATGGTGACGGCGGTGTGGCCCGGATCGGCGCTCGTGACCGGCAGGAAGTCCTTCTTATAGGTCACATCGACGACGACGTTCTGCGCGAAATTGGGCGTCGCGGCCAGCGGATTGACGAGCCCGATCCGCACATCGAAATTCGACGCATTCTGAATGAGGACATGATCGAAGGCGGTGAGGAAGGTGATCTTGGGCGAGCCCTTGATCGAATCCTCGCCGGGCGTCGTGCCATAGCCCGCGGGCGTCGGATCCTGCCCCCAGCTCGGAATGGAGAAGGTCGCCGTGCCGGCGGCGGTCGAAGTGTTGACGATATCCGGCACGATGAAGACGCCGTTCTGGAATGTGACCGTCCCTATGCCCTGCTGCTTGACGATATTTCCGGCCGCGTCGATGACGAGCTCGGGCGCCGGCGGCCCGGACAGGAACACATCGGCGTTGAAATCGATGGTCCGCTGATAGGCGATTGTCTGCGACGGATGCTCGGCGCCGGTGTCGATGGCCGCGCCATGCGAGCTCGCATCGACGAAGCCGGACACATTGGGCGAGCCATAGGCTTCGACCGTCAGCGCGCGCGTATGGACGGCGCTGCCGCTCTCCGCCACGACGCGCGTCGTCACGTCGAAATCATTCTTCGCATAGCTGTTGGTCGAGGCGCCGAGACCATTGGTCGTGGCGTCGGCGCTCGCGAGGCTGGTGACGGATTCCTGGCGCGCCTTCACATTGACGGAGCCGCCGCCATTCAGCGCAGCGCCGCTGTGCAGATCGACCAGCGCATCGGATGTGGGGCTGGAGGAGCCCGGAGCGGACTCCGGACGGCTCAGCGTCGCATGCGCCTCGGAATTGGCGCCGAGCGCGCTCGATTCCGCGACGGCGTCGATCTTCAGATCGAGCGTCGTGACGCGCGCGAGAACGTCGAGCTTTCCGCCTGCCGTCAGCGTCGAGGCGCCGACATCTGTCTTGGTCGCGCCGCCATAGGTGAGATTTCCGGTGACGCGCGTATCGGCGCCGAGACCGCCGGCCGAGGCGTGCGGCGCGGATTTGGTCGTGCTGGACGTGCGCGATTCGACCGAGAGATCGCCGCCCGCGGAGAGTTGCGCGCCGCCGCCGATCGTCGTCGTCGTCGCATCGGAAGCGTTGACCGTCGAGGTCGCGCCGATGATGGAGACCACCGCGCCCGCGCCGCCGTCGCCATCGGCCTTCGCATTATTGGTGGTGTCGGCGAGCACTGTAAGGCCCGTTCCCGCCGCTATATGCGCGCCGGTTCCGACGCTCAGGCTGTTGGCGTTCTTCAGCGTGCTCGTGCTTCCGCCCTCGATGACGGTGACGCCGCCATAATTGCCGGCGTCGCCGCTCGCGAAGGAGGTCGTATTCGTCACCGACTGCACCGAGGCCGATTGCGTGGCGGCGATATCGGCGCCGTCGTCGATGGTCGTCGTCGTCGTCGGATCGATCTCGAGCTCTATGTCGAGCCCCTGTCCGCTCGCCAGTCCGCCGCCGGCGGCATAGCCGAGCAGCTTGACGGACGTCGTCTGCGTTGCTTTGACATCCGTCGTGCGGCTGCGGATGACGGCGCGCTTGCCGACGCCGACCGCCATGACGGGCGCGAATTTCGCCTGCGCGATCACCGCGCCGACCGCAATGCCGCCTATGGCGCCGCCGTCGATCTCGAGATTATTCGCGGTCGTCGTGCTGGTTCCGTGAACATCCACCTCGCCGCCGGCGTAGACGGCCGCATCATCGCCGATGCGCGCGGCGACCGCGCCATTGACGGTGATGAGCGTCACGCCCGCCGCCGCGCCGACAATGGCGCCGCCGCCTATGGCTATGCTCATGGGCTGATTGGCGTCGAAGGGATTGACCGTAACCGTGCGCTGCGCGTCGATCTTCACATCGCCGACGACCTGCGCCGCAGTGGAGCCGATCTGCGTGAACTTGCCGACGATCGCCTGCGATGTTCCCGCGATGGTGAGCTTGCTCACCGCCGCGCCGAGACCGGCGACGCCGGACACCGACCAAGCGCCATCGGCGAGATAGTGATTCACATTGGCGACGGATTTGACGCTGACGTCATGGAAGCCCGTGACGATCGTCGCATCCGCGAGCGTAGAGGCCTCGATGGTCGAGGAATCGTCATGCGAGGCGCCGGGCGTCGCGCCGAGCATGGCGCGCGCGGAGCTGGTGTCGTCGATGAGCGACACCGCGCCGCCGAGCGACACGAAGCCGCTGACCGCGCCGGCAAAGCCGAGCACATGCGCATTGGAGTCGAGATTGGCGGAGACGGTGAGCTCGCCGGCGCTGGGATTCAGCCCAGTGATCGTCGTCTGCGGCGCGACGAAGGCGGTCGAGTCCGCATCTATGCTCACAATGGCGAGACCGACGCCGAGCGCCGCCGCGCCGCCCGCCACACCGCCGGCGCGCGCCGTGAGATCCAGCGCCTCGCGCGAGATCACATCGAGATTGCCGGTCGCTATGTCCGCATGTTGCAGTATGCCGGCGGTCGTGCCGCTGGTGACGCCGCTCGTCGCCTTGGTCGCCGAATTCACCCTGCCCGCCGGCGTGTTCGCCGACGAAGCGCTCCGCGCCATATTGGCGATCTGCGCATTGCCGGCGGCGAGACGATGCTGCGAGCCCGTGGCGCCGGCCGCGTCTATGTCGATCGCATGGCCCGCCTGCGCGTCCTCATAAGAGGCGGCGAGCTTCACCAGCTGTGGATGAGCGCTGTCGACGATGACGAAATAGACCTCGCCGTCCTTCAGCCCTTTGATCGCATTGCCGCCGCCCGCGTCATAGACGACGGCGTCGCCGGTCTTCAGCCCGCGATCGGCGGTAAGATCGATCGTCTCGGCGGCGCCGTTCACCTTCTGCGCCGGATCGAAGGCGGGCGACGAGGCGTCGCTCGTCTGCATCTGGCCGGACAATGTGCCGACCGTGCTCTCGACGAAAGTGAGCACGGTGGATTTGTCGCTGCTGAGGGCCGAGGAGGAGCCATCCGAGGTCGAATAGCTGTCGGTGAAATTGCCGCCGATCGAATAGACGATAATGCCGCCGCCGAGGCCGACGAGGCCGGCGCCGGCGCTGATGGCGTTGGCGTTTACGGTCCAGCGCGACAGCGCGAACACATCCGTGTCGCCCTTTGCGCGCACGCTCGCCGCGCCGATCAGCGCTTGCGTGTCGTTGCGCAGCACGCCGACATCCACAGAGGCGCCGACGCCGGCGCCGAGGCTGGCGCCGAGACCGCCGGCGAAAGTGAGCAGATCGAGCTTGTTGGTCGCGGCGACGATGACGCTCTGCGAATTGGCGGCCGTAGCCGCCGTGTTCTGATTGATCTGCGCGCCGTCGCCGATCGTCGCCAGAGTGTCGGAGTCGACGAGCTCCACCGTCACCGCGCCCGCTATGCCGGCATAGGCGCCGGCGCCGAGGCTCGCGCCGACCGACACGATTTTTTCGGACGTCGCCGCGAGGACGGCGACGCCGCGCGCGGTCTTCTGCGCGAAGCCGCCACTATTGGAATAGGTCCCGTCCGGCGCGTCGGAGATGAAAGCGGCGCTATTGGCGTAGGCGTCGACGATCGCATGATCGCCTATGGTCGCCAGCGTCGTCTTCTTGATCGAGGTGACGTCGACGGCGCCCGCGCCGCCCCGGAGCCTATGCCGACGCCGACGGCGCCGCCGATCGCATAAGTGGTCGTGTCGTCCTTGGCGGAGACCAGAACATCGCCCGTCGCCGACACGCGCACGCGGCCGGAGATGGAGGCGATCGTCGATGTGTCGATGACGATCACCGCGGCGGAGCCGGCGAGGCCGACTTCTCCCGAAGCGGCAATGCCCGCGGCGATGCTCAGAATATCTGTCACCGCATGCGAGACGACGGCGACGTCGCCCGCGGCGTTGACGATCGTGTCGTAACTATTGCCGCTCGTCGCGCCTGGATGAAGGCTTCCGTCGCGCCTTTCAGCACCGGCGCGGCGAAGGCCGGCGTCACCGAGAAGGTGCCCGAGCCGGCGAGGCCGCCGCCGATCGCGAGACCATTATAGGTGCGACCCGCTGCGACGAGCACATTCTGCCCAGCGCCCGCGCCCGTATCCTCATCCGCATTGATGCGCGCGCCCTGGTCGATATGGGCGAGCGTGTCGATCTGATACACGGTCACCGAGCCCGCGAGCGCGCCCGATCCCTCGCCGGCGATGGCGACGCCGACGCCGGCGCTGGTCAGATCATTGACGCTGACCGCGACGATGATCACGCCCGATTGCGTCGCGACGAGCGGCTTGCGATCGCGATTATTCGCGAGCGTGGGATCGTTGAAATCCTTATTGCTGATCGCCGGGACGCCAGTGCTGTTCAGCGTCTGCGCCACATGGCGGGCGGTCGATGCGACGCCCGTGTCGAGGAGATCGATCTTCTGGCCGTTCAGCGCGGCGCTCTTATCGGCCGCCAGCGCAAAGTGATTGTCGTCGATGCGAATGACAAAATAATGCCCGCCGGTCTGCAGCCCGCCGAGCGCCAGCGACTGACCTGTGTAGATCACTTCCTGGCCGGTGCTGAAGCCATGCCCCGCGACATTCATCGTGTTCGCGGAGTAATCGACGGCTGAGGTGGCGAAATCCTTGGAGACGCCCTGCTGCTGCGCATTGGCCGTCGCGGGCGGCGCGCCGAATTCGCCGGTATTGGCGACAATGCCGCTCTTGCCGGATTTGGCCAGCGCCGTCACCGAGGCGCCCGCGGCGATATAGGCCTCGGTCGTCTTCTTCACATAGCCGACGCCCGCGGCGATGCCGCCGGCGCCCGTCCCTGCGGCGGCGACATTGCCGGAGACTTGATCGAGCGTGGTGTCGTCCTCGGCCGAAACGAGCACATTGCCGTCCGAGCGCACCACGGCGCCGGCGTCTATATGCGCCTTGGCGGTGAGATCGAGCACGGAGACGCCGATGGTCAGGCCGCCCGCTCCCTCGCTGGCGCCCGCGATGGCCGCCGAAACCGAGGTGATCGTCACATCGCCTTGCGCGTCGACGATCACATTGTCGCCGCCCTTGGCGGTTGCGCCGGCGCCGACATAGGCCTCGAGGCGGCGCTTCACATAGCCCGCGTCCGCGCCCGCGCCTATGCCGACCTCGCTGCCGGCGATGGCGCCGGCGACGCCGACCAGCGACAAATGTCCGTGCGAGACGATGTCGACGTCGTGATCCGAATGCAGTCCCGCGCCCGCCGCCGGCGTCACGCTCGGCGCGTCCTCATAGGCGAGCGCGCTCACATCGATATAGGTGAGGGTGAGCGCTCCCGCGCCGGCGCCGTCTCCGGCGAAGGCGCCGCCGACGCCGACGATGACGACGGATTCTCCGGCGGTCGCTTCTATCGAGAGGCCGCGCCGCGACTGACCGAGCGCATCGGTGAAGGCGTTGCCGGCGCCGCCGGCCGACAGCGTCGCTGCGCCGTCGACATAGGCCTTGGTCGTGTCGAGAATGGTGACATTGGTCGCCGCGAGGCCGACGCCCGCGTCGCCGCCGGCGGCGAGTCCGCCGGCGATGGCGACGATATTGGCCGTGTCATCGGCGATCACGCGCAGATTATTGCGCGCTGAAAGATTGGACGCCGCGCCGATCACGGCCGCCGTCACAGTGTCGTCGATGACATTGATCGACAGCGAGCCGGCGAAGGAGACATTGTCGCCGCCGGCGCCGCCGAGGGTGAGCGAATGTATCGCCGCCGTCTCCTCGGCCTCGATGATGGCGTCGCCATTCGAATCGACGGTGGAGCCATCGACCTTCGCCGTCACCTGATTGGCGATGTAATTGGCGCCGATCGCCGCGCCGACGGCGCTTCCCGAGCTGGAAATGGCGATGCCGCCGGTCAGAGCGTTGATCGTCGATTCGTCGCTCGCGCGCAGATTCACTGAGCCGCCGGTGCCCGTCGTCGTGCGCAGCGTCGAGCCGTTGGAGACGATCGCCTCGATCGTATTATAGACGCCATTGACCGAGAGGCTCGCGCCGACCGTCGCGCCATTGCCTTTGGAGCCGCCCACGGCGGCGGCCGCGATCTTGCCGGCGACGGAGATCGGGCCGTCCTGAGTCGAATGCGCGGTAATGCTGACGCCGCCCGCTCCCGCGGTGATGGAGGAACCATCGACAGTAGCGCGCACTTGCAACGCAATCTGATTCCAGCCGAGGCCGACGCCATAGGCCTGGCCCTGCGATCCCACGCCGAGCGCGCCGGCGACCGCATAAATGACCGAATTGTCCTTGGCTTCGAGCGAAACGCCCGAGGCGATCACATCGGCGTTCTGGATCGTCGCGAGAATCTGCGAGGAGTTGTCGCGGGTGAAAATCTTCTGATCGGTCGAGATGACATTTATACCGAGCGTGAAAGCCACGGCCTTGCTGTCGACGCCGCCGCCGGTCGCAATGCCGAGCGACGCGGCGAAAGCCCATAATTTCTGATCGTCGACAGCGAGAATCGAAAGATCGTCGCCGAGCGTCAGCGCGCTGCGACGCTTTTCGCCGAGCACGCCGGCGACCGTGCTGGCGCTGAGCTGATTGAAGCCGAGAGAAGCGCCGACGCCCTTGGCGCCCGCCGTGTAGCTGGCGCCGCCGCCGATGGCGATGAGCTGCGCCTCGTCACGCGCGGTGAGCGCCGCATCGCCATTGGCGCTGACTTTGGCGCCATTGATCGTCGCCTTTGTGGTGTCGACATTCGATTGACCGAAACCGAGCCGGCGAAGGCGTTGCCCTGCTCATTGGTGTTGGCGGAGACGGCGGCCGAGAAGCTCGCCAGCGTGCCGCCGCGCGTCGCCCTCAGCGAGATTTCATCGCGCGTCGAGAGCGCCGCCGCATGGCTCGCGATGACGAGCCCATTGGCGTCCGGCGAGCCGGAGACGGCGAGCCGATCGGCGATGAAGGCTTCCGTATCCGCCGTGAGCTGATTGAGCGCGAAGGCGCCGCCGATCGTCGTTCCGCCGCCGAGCCCCGTGCCGGCATTGACGGAAACCGCGACGCCGCCGACGATGGCGACGATCGTCTGGGTATTATCGGCGGTGAGCGACAGCGTCCCGACCGACAGCGCGCCGCGCGCATTGATGTAGGCCAGATCGGTGTCGCGAATGAAATTGATTCCGGCGCTGCCGGCGACGCCATAGCCGCTCTTGGGCTTGGGCGCTTCCTCGAACAGCGCGGGAAGCGAAATGCCGTCGAGCGGATCATTCGCCGAGGCGCCGAGGTTTTGCGGCGCGCCCTGCGGGCCAGTCAGCACCGTCGCCGTGCCCACGACGCCGACGACGACGCCTGTCGTCGTGGCCGACAGAGACGTGTCGCCGACATTCATCGACACGGCGCCGGCCGGCGTCGCATTCGGATCGCCGCCATTGCTCGGATCGGCGCCGATGAAACTATAGACTTTGCGCTCGACATCATTGACGAGCGCCGACATGCCGAGCCCGTTCGAGCCCTTGCCGGCGACGATGATCGTGCCGGCGATCTCCACCTCGGTTCCGCCCGTCGTCGCTTCTATGTCCACGGCGCCACCGCCGGTGACCGTCGGCCCGAAGCTCGCCGTCGCGACGAGCCCCGCCTCGACGTCGCTGCGCTGGCGCAAAGCGAGCCCGCTGCCGGCGAAAGCGAATTGGCCGCCGTCATCCGTCTTGCCGCCCGATTGCGCTATGGCGAGGCGGAAAATGTCCTCGGTCGCATGAATGGTCAGCGCGCCGCTCGCGCCAATGCCGACCTTGGCGTCGCCTTCGATGCGCGCATAGACGGTGTTCTCTATGTCGTCGACGAGGATAGAGCCGCCGATCGCCTTGGAGCCGGAGCGGCCGAAGACATCGACCACATCGCCGCCGCGCAGCAGCTCGCCGGCTTTCTTTTTCTCATATTTCGCCTTGCCGAACGGACTCTCGCTCAGCGACCATTTGCCGATGCCCGCCATTTCGGCGAATTGCATCATCACATCGGCCGTGACAGTGACCGATTGCGTCGCGGAGGGATTGAAGCTCGCGGAAGGCGGCGCCTGATTGATGCGGGCGCCCGACTGAATGACCGCCGTGCTGTGATCGATATAGGCGTTGACGGCGATGGAGCCGGAGACGGAGGTCGCCTGCGTGTCCTGCGCCTTGGCGCGCGCCATCACCCAAGTGTTCATGAATTTCGAGCTGACGCCGAACGTGCCGTCCAGAAGATCGGTCAAGCCGCTGACGCCGCGCGTGACGATGTCCTGCGGAATGCCGAGAACGAGATCGAGCGGATTGATCAGGAAGGGATAGGAGAGCGAGGATGCGACCTTCACCGTCTCGCCGGCGTCGACGATGGTGTTTCCGCCGATCGTCGCATTGGCGTCATTGAGATAGACGCCGACCGCGAAGGAGAGATCGACCGCCTTGGCGGTCGTCGATTTCGTTTTCGACTTGGAGACGTCGGACTGCGAGATGAGCTGCGTGCGCTGCGTGCTCGTCGCCAGCACATCGACATTATGACCCGATTGCAGCGTCGTCGGCTTGGCGGCGGTCGCATTCTTGCCGATCGTCGCCTCGACATCATTGATCACCACATTGACGGCAATGGCGCCGCCGGCGCTCAGCCCGTCATTGGTGACGTCCTTTCCGGTGGAGGGATCGGTGACCGTCTGCTTGCCGCTCGTCGCCGACGCCTGGCCGAAGATGGTCGCGAGCGCAATGTCGGGCTTGGTAAAAATGTCCTTGTATTTCGTCGGATTGAACTTGCTGCCGACTTCCGGCTTGGCCTTGCCGCGCGTTTGCGAGTCGAGAATCGCCTGAACGCCTATGCCGACCGTATTGGCGCTCGCCGCCAGAGCGTGATCGCGCCCTTGCCGTCGCTGGTGAGATTGATCGCCTTGACCGCGGAGACCTCGCTCGCGTCTTCGACGAGACGGATGTGATTGTCGTCGACCTTGACGACATAATATTGCTCGCCCGCGGTAAGACCGCGGATTTCGCGGTCGCCGGCGGTGAGATCATGGATATTGCCGCGCGAGGCCTGATAGACGCGGTCCTCGGCGATGACATGCACCGAGGGCGCGCCCGGATCGGTCAGCGTGACGAGCGCGCCGGTCGTCGCGTCGCGCAGCTCGAAGGAATTGGCGTCGACGGCGACGAGCTTATACTGGTGATCGCTCTGCAATCCGCCGACGGCATGCGCGCCGAGCGCCTCGAGCGAGGCGTAATCGACGAGCAGCGGAGCGGCCGCCGTCGCGGTGAATCCATGGTTCTGGAGGTAGATGCGATTGGTCGCAGTGTCGATGCGCGCCAGCGTCACGCTGGCCGTCGTCTGCGTCGCGGCGTTGGAGAAGCTGTGCGTCCCGAGCGTGGCTCCTTGCGCCACGGAGACGACCACGCCGTTCGAGTCTTTGAGCTGGAACAGATCGTCGCTGATCTTCTGCACCGTATAGACGGCGCCGCTCGTGAGATTCGCGATCGGCGTGTTTCCGCCGGCGTCATAAGTGACCTGATCGCCGGTCGAGAAGCCGTGTCCCGCAATATGAATCGTCTTCGCCGCAGCGTCGATCGCATCGAGCTCGAAGGCGCGTGACAGCGTCGTCGACTTGGTCGGGTCGACGCCATAGATGACGGCGTCGCCGCTCTTGAAGCCGTGATTGGCGATGGTGATCGTGTCGAGCGCGCCGTCGACCGCCGTGGCGGGATCGAAGCTCTTGACGGCGCCGATATAGGCGAGCGCATGAGTGGCCGCCGAGCCGGGATCGGTCAGCGTGATGCGTGCATTGGTTTTCGCGTCGCGCAATTCGAATGTGTCGGCGTCGGTGGCGACCAATTTATACGGATGCGCGGCCTGCACGCCGCCGAGCGTCACATCGTCCTCGGAAAGCGAATCATAGGTCACATCGATCGGCGTCCCGATCGCGAAGCCGTGATTTTTGACGTGAATGCGGCCGTTCGCGTCCACGCTGGCGAGATCGAGCTCGGCCTTTTTATTGTCCGAGGCGCGCGTGAAGCTCTGCGCGCCGAGCGCCGAGCCCTGCGCGATCTGAATGACATTGCCGGAGCCGTCCTTCAGTCGGAAAGTCGCGTCATCGACCCGGTCGACGGTATAGACAGCTTTATCCGTGAGATTGGTGATCGCCGTATTGCCGCCGGCGTCATAAGTGACCTGGTCGCCGGTCTCGAATCCATGCGCGGCGATATGGATCGTATCCGCGCTCGCGTCGACCGCGTCTATGTCGAACAGCTTGGCTTTGACTGCGTTCAGCGTCTGCGTCGCGGTCGGATCGACACCCGACGGATCGAGATCGATCGAGGGCTCCTTGGAGAGCTGGATATGGTCCTGATCGACGACGATGACGTAATAGGTCTTGCCCTTGTCGAGCCCGCCGACCGAATCGCTCTGCTGCCCCTGCACCGCGAGCACGGTGGAGCCAGCGACGGATGTGTTGACGAGATAGGGCGTGTAGACGACGGCCTGCCCATTGGCGAAGCCGTGATTGGGCAGGGTGATGATGTCGGTGGCGGGATCGACGCCGCCGACCGGATCGAAGGTCTTCGTCTCCTCGCTTTCGCTCGCAGCCGTGCCCTCGGCCTTGATCGTCCCGTCGAGCTGAGCTTTCACTGTCGCGAATTCGAACGCCAGCGCCACGCCGACGCCGGCGCGGCCGTCGATCGGGCTGATCGTGCTGGCGTCCGGCGTCGTCTTGGTCGCGCCATTGGCGATGACATTGACATTGCCTGCGCGCGACGTGATCGAAGCGTCGAGGCCGACTGTCGCCAGAGCGGTGAGATCCGTATGCGCTATCGCAATGGCGATGGACGAAGCGTTGGGATTGACCGTGCTGTCGAGATTGGACGAGGCGCGCGACACCGTCTTCGTCGAGGTCGAGCCCTTGGCCGAGATGGTGACGCTGCCGCTGGCGTCGATGACCGTGGAGCCGCCGACATTCGCCTCGACGTCGCTCTGCGCGAGGCCGTATCCGCCGGCGAATTCGAGCCCCGTATATTTGGCGAGCCCGCCGCCGCCGAGCGCCGCAGCGATGGCGAACACCTGTGTGTCGACCTTGGTTTCCGCCTTTATGTCGACGGTTCCTTCGGCCTCGATCGTCGCGTCGACGACATTGATCTTGGCGTCCGCGCCGCGCAGGATCACCGAGAGATCGACGCCCGTCGCGGCGCTGAGCAGAACGCCCGGAATCTGCCCCAGCAGATTCGTCAGCGTCCCGGTGAAGCCCGCGGCGGAGGCCGGCGCGTCGCTGTTGAGATTGACGTCCTTGGCGGTGGCGTTCACCTTGATCGCGCCGCCGCGCAGGACCGCGCCCTGAATATCGATGGCGGCGTCCTTGGCCGTGAAGTCGCCCGGCCAGCTCACGAGGCGCGTGGCGACATCGGAGGTCGCGAGCGAAATCTTGCCGGCCTTGTGGCCATTCGCCGTATCCGCCGCCGCGAGCAATCGCGCATTGGCGCCGAGCGCGATGCGCGCGCCGCCGGCGAGGCTCGTCGTGCCATCCGCATTGGTCTTCTGCTTGCCGAACAGAATTTCGCCGGCGTTGCCGCCGGCGAGCTCCGTCGAGACGATCGCGGAATTGGCGACATTGCGCAGCGTCATCGTCACCGAGCCGCCACCGCTCGGCGCGAAGGTGAGCGCGTCGCCGACGGCGTATCCCGTTCCGGCGGCGCTGAGCCGCGCCGTCGCGACGCCATCCGCATCGACGAGGATGGTCGCTTCCGCGCCCGTTCCGGCGCCTCCGGTCGCGGCCACATGCGTGTAGGTCTGACCGGCGGCCCAGGAGCCGCTAGCGCCGGTTTGGTCGGCGACCGTGCCGACATAGATGGTGTCGGCCTCGAGAGTGAGCGCGCCGCCATGAAGCGAAATATCGCCAGAGACGCTCACGACGCTCTTATGCGTCAGATGATTGTCTCCCGGCAGCAGCCCGCCATCGTCGAACGGATCATAGCCCGAGAGCAGCGTGTTCACCGTCAGCGCCGCATGGAAGGTGCTGTCGAGCGAAGCGATGTCGACGCTGTCCGTTCCCGAGCCGCCGCGCACGGTGAGCGAATGCGTCGGCGCGCTGAAGGTCTGGCTCTCGAATTTGCCGTTGAGGCTTTGGAGCGTCATGACGCCGTCGGTCGCGGTTCCAGCATCCGTCAGCCGCGCCTGCACGCCGCTCGAATTGCCCGAGAGCGTTCCGAGATCGAAGGAGAGATCGGCCACAACGCCGTTGATCGTGACCGGCTCGAGGCCGCGATAGGTGACGAGTCCGCCGTCATAGGCGATCGTTCCGCTGTCCGGGCCGGTCGCCGTCGACACGAGGCTCTGCGCGACGCCGACGTCGAGGACCAGAGTGTCGAAGCCGCCGGCTCCGCCGTCCACCACCCCGGCGAGACTGCCGCTCGTCGAGAAGGAGAAAGTGTCGTTATTATTTGCGGCGCCGGTGAGCTTGGCGAAGCCGCCGAAAACGAAAGCGCCGACGGAGCCTGCGCCCGCGCCCTCGACCCGCCAGTCGGTGTCCGTCACGGCGCCGATCAGCGTGTCCGCGCCGCCGCCGACGAGATTTTGGACGTCCGAGAAGCTCACATTGGCGGGGCCGCTGATCGCGCCCGAGCCATCGTCGTGCAGCGTCCAGGTCGCTGCGTCGCTGGAGCCCCAGATCAGCGTATCGGCGCCATCGCCGCCGGCGAAGGCGAAATTCGGCAATTGGCGGCCGGCGAAAGAAGCAGCATCGATGGTGAGCGTGTCCGCGCCGGCGCCGCCGACGATGGAAACCCGTTCGAGGCCTGCGAGATCGGCGCTCGCGAGAATTGTCGAATTGCTGCGGTCGACGACTTCGATCCGAGGACCAGCTGCGGACCCGGCCGCCGACGCGGATTGCGGGGACGAGGCGGGATCGACGAGTTGCACGACGACGTCATGGGCCTGCTGCTGCGGGGCGGCGGCCGCCAGACTCACGGCGAGCACATCCGCATTCAGCAGAATGCGTTGCTCGAGCGTGTCGAAGACGATCTTCGCTCGCCGGCTCGGCGTCGGGGGACGAGAGCGGTCGAGTTCTTGAGCTGCGACCGTCCGTCTGCGATCCCCTGCGGCCTGAAAAGCCGAAGGAAAGACATCCGCCGCCCGCGATTTTGAAATGACTCCGCCATAGACATCAGCCGACCCCGCAAAAATATCGGGTACAGCTTAGCTTTGCTTTACGTCATTCATGTTGCAGCTGTTTGACGGCCGGCGAGCGGTCGCTCGGCGCGAACGGACGCCGCGCGCCTGCGCCTTTTTCACCGGGGCGGCGTCATCACTGCGCACAGATCGTTCAGAACGTCATATCCGACAATTCGCGGGTCGCTCCTCGTCCGCCCCATCGTCGAGATCGGCGCCGTCGTCTTCCGCTTCGGGGTCGCCGTCGCCGGCCAGTCCCAAAGTTCGGCGAGATCCGCGTCGAAAGACACATCGGGTCCGGCCTTCCGGGATCGGCTCATTGGCAGTCCTCTACAGGCCGTAGAGGCGAAAAGTCGGGCGGCCCGACAATTCGCGCACGGGCCGAGTTCGACGATCCGGTGCGGCGGCTGGGCCTCGTCGTCCCGGATGCGCTCGATGCTCGAGGACTTTACTTTCCGCCTGTCCAAAAGCCTGTAAGCGAGCGGCGCGCTCGTCGAGCGGAAGGCAGTGTAAGCTCTCGCTTCGTGCTCAGGATTGACTGCGCTCGCGCGTCGCACGTGCGATCCGACGCTTTGCGCCGATGTCCGATGCTGCGGCAAGAAGCCTGGTCCAGCTATCGGGCGGATTACCGCGTATGAGCATTTTTCGAAACACCGCGTAGGCGTCATTTGCGCTCTCATAGGCGCGGAGTGTCGAGTCGTCGTTCACCCAGGCGAGGACGATGACCTTGGTGTTCGCGGATTGCTGGTAGCGGAAAAAGAGACGGAATTGTTGCAGGAACTTCGCGCGGAACCAGTGCTTGTATTCGTCGCCGAGCGTGGCTCCTTGCCGGTAGATCTCGCGGGTCGGATCGCTCGGAATGTTCTCGAATGCGACCTTCAATACCGCCGCTAGGAGTTTTGCCGCGCGTTTCTTCTTATATCCTTTTGCGTCTTTCTCGCGCGCCTTCTCGACGGCTTTGATCATGGCCTCGAGCTGATCCAGGAAGAGCGGGTGCGCGTAAATCGTCCATCCGTTTATTTTCAAAATGTCGTCGTTCACGCCTCGTCATCCGGCAAGGCGGCATCGAGGTCGACCTTGACGCCCTTAACCAGAGCTTTGCCGCGCGATAGCAGCGCCGGCGGCGGCGGTCGAATTTGCGACGGCTGGTCGACCATGTCCCGAGCCAGGAATTCGAGGAATTTGCCGATGACCGGATCTTCCTCTTCTACGTGCGCCTGCTCCTTCGCGATTATGACGGTGCCGTCGGCGAGTCCGCGAAAGACCACCCGGTCGCGTTTGCGGAGATGCAGCATCTTGCGGATGGCGGCCGGCACGGTCGTCTGGCCACGGTCCGTGATGGTGGCGGGGATTTCAAGAAATTCTGACGTCTTGGCCATCATCGGACCCTTGCCTCGTCGCGCTATCGTATGCAATGCATTTGCATTGTATGTCAAGTTCAGTGACGTCGCCCGTGCTGCTGACGCGCGGGCTTCGACCGGGCGTCTCCGTGAAAGGCCGGGCGCCTGCGGCCAGGCTTGTTGCTACGGTGTCGGCGCATGCCACCCTTTGGCCGCCACCTCGTTGTCGCGCGCGGAATAGTATTCGACCAGCGATTCCAGCTCGCGCAGCCGCAGGCTATAGGCGATGTCGACGCAGGTTTCGACCGCCGTTTCCCCGAAATGCTCGAACAAGTCCTCCTGGATGATGTGTCCGCTGGCGCCGATATGCGCCGTCGGCGCCCGCAGACGCCGTTCGCAGCTGTTGCGATAGGCGATCCACCGCGCCTGCTCGCTGTCGAGGCGTTGGGCGTCGACCCGCCCGTTCAGCGCCTGCAATGCGGCGGCGATTCGCACCTCATTGCGAGTAAAGGGAAGGGCGCCGCAGACGATCGTCTTGACGGTGGCGGGCGCCGCCGCGCTCGCGCAGTCGAGCGTCTTCACGACGCCCGCGTCGAACATCTGCGCCGGCCTGGCGGCGATGGTCACGATGTTCCAGTCGCGCAGTTGCGCGTCATCGACCAGCGCGACGCCCTTCGAGCCGAACTGCAGCGCCGCGTCCGCCATGGCGCTGCTGCCGAGCATTTCGCGGGTGTAGAGGATGAACATCGACGACAACGCCTGCACCTCATCCAGGTGCTTGGCGGCTGAGCCGCCCTCGGACGCCGCTGCGTCCGGGTTGACCGACATGGCGTGAATGCCGAATTTTCCGAGCACCGTCCGCGACACGCCGCCGATGAACGCCATGGTGCAGGCGGAATGGCACGCGGCGCTGGCCGCGACCAATGTGTCGACATCGGCCTCTCGAATGTACGCGCCGAGCCGCAAGCCGCCGACCGCATTGCCGCCGTTGGAATCGAGGCTGACCTGCGGCCGCTGGCGGGCCTTGGTCAGGCTCTTTAGCACGACGTCTTTGCCATCGACGCCCTTGTTGGCGGCAATCAGCGCCTGAAGCCGTTCCGCGTCATCGAAGGCCACGACGCCGGTCGCGACATAGACGGTCCTCGCAGTCGCCAGATCATATCGTTTCGACCAGTCCATCGCGGCGGCGGGCAATGCGCACAGACACCCCAGCCAGCCAGCGAGGCAGGCGGCAAGTCGTCCGGTTTGCGAGAGCATTTCCATATCCGTCTGTCCTTGTGAATGCGGAATGCCGCCCGGGCGGCGCCGCCGCTGCGATCATGACGGCGGGTTCGAGCGGGTTCAGCGCGCAATGCCCTTTTGGAGATGCAGAGGCGCGGAGTCGGCGAGCGCCGCGTCGACCGGCGTGGCGCCGCAGGCTGCTGGCTTCGGCAGACCGACAGCCGCATCTGCCGCGGCGGCGCCGGTCGCGGTCTTCAGGGCGGCATTGTCGGCCAGAAACTGCAGCAGGCGCGCTTCGGTCGCCGCACCGGCCACTCGCGCCACCGGCGTGATCTCCTTGTTCTTGACGCTGACGATCTCGACGGTGGGAAAGCCTTCGATCTTCAACAGATCGATGAAATGTGCCGCTTCGGGATGCTGCGGTCGAAAATCCGCTGACGTCCTGCGCTCGTGGGTGAGAAGGATAAAATGCGCCCGGCCAGCCAAACTGTTCAACCCGTTGCAACGCAGGACATGGGTCAGCACGATCCGGCACCAGCCACAAGGTTCGGTCACCACGACGACCACCAACGGTTTGCCGTCGCTCGACGCCTGCTCGAGCGCCGGCGCGATCTCGTCGAAATGCCAGCCGATCCTTTGTCCGGCGACGCCCTCGGCGACCTTCGGCAGCACCAGCGCGCCAGCGTCCTCGGCCCAGGTCGGCGTTTCGATCGCCGATATTGCCCAAATCATCGCCGAGGCGGTGATCCTGCGCCGCCATCGGCGTGTCGACGCCTGTTTCGATCTGTTCGAACGCATGAGTTCCTCTGTCGGCAGGCGGCCGACCTCTGAGGTCGGCGCGGCTCTCTCCGATTTCAGCATGGACGACGGCCGGATGGAATTGCTTTCCCGGGCCGCCGCCGGCGCGGATCTCGCCGAAGCGCGCCTGCCCACCCTGCTCGGGTCGCGCCGCGCCGCAGGAGCGCGTCGTGGGTCGGTGAACCCGGAGGGCCGAGGAGCGCCGTGGATCCGGCCGCGCGAGCGAGGTCTCGCAATGTCGCGGGGCGGTTGCTCGGCGGCAGGCTCGGTTTATTGTGGGCGGGCGAAGCGAGGGGGTCGATGAGCAAGGCCACGGAGCCGTCGAAGCCGATCTATGCCCTGTGCGGCGTCGAGTCCGGCGGGCGCTCCCTGTTGCAGGCGTGCGGCGCAACCCTCTGCCTGAACCCGGAAACCGGACAGGCCGAGCGTGGCTTCGTCGGCTTGCCGATGGGTGTCGGCGATCCCGAGGCCGGCGCCCTGTTCGAGGAGATGTGGGCCGTCGTGCGCGTCGATGACGCCGATGGCGGCTTGCTCGTCCGAGCGGCGGACGGCTCCATCGCCGCGATGCGCTTCGCCAAAGGCTGGGTGTTTTACACGGGTGAACGGCGCGGCGCGCTGGAAGCCATAATCAATCTCGGCGCCACGAGCGACGCCCTGGCGGCGCGACTGGCGACACCCAACGATTTCGGCGTCGCCGATGCGGGCGATTTTGGCGTCGCCGTCGCCGGTCGCGGCGGCTACGCCCGCGCCGGCCTGTGCGGCCAAGCCTTCGGAGCCATGCTGACCATCGCCGGCGCATGCGGACGCGCGACGCTCGAGCAATCGCGTGGCGTCGCCGTGGTCGGCGCTCGTGGCGAGGCGCGCGGCGGCGACGAGGCGATCCTATTCGCCGATGGGCCCGGGGCAACATTGCGCGGCGGCAATGAATGCGCCGCCTTTTCCCAATATGACATTCGCGCCGTCACGCTCGGCGCCTTCGGTCGGGCCTTTGCCCTCGGCGAGGTCGCTCGCGTGGAAATCGCCGCTGGCGGCGCGGTCGTCGTCATGGCGGCGGTCGAGGGCAAGACCCGGATAAAGGTCGGCGAACGCAGCAGCGTGATCCTGCGGTTTCGCGACGACGACGGCGCGCACCGCTTCGTGTTCGCCACCCCGGGCTCGCTCGGCCTGCAGGCCGGCGTCGAGGCCGTTTTTGTCGATGCGGCGTTTCGAGATGTCCGGACGTGGACGGCGACTGAAGCGAGAACCCGCGCCCTGGCCGATCAGGACAGCGAGCGGCACAGGCGGTTGCAAGGCCGATCGGC
The DNA here is from genome assembly GCF_015709455.1 of Methylosinus sp. H3A. Taxonomy (NCBI): domain Bacteria; kingdom Pseudomonadati; phylum Pseudomonadota; class Alphaproteobacteria; order Hyphomicrobiales; family Methylocystaceae; genus Methylosinus; species Methylosinus sp. H3A. The sequence goes on along the minus strand of NZ_JADNQW010000002.1, from coordinate 99,696 downwards.
GGCGTTGGCCGCATCCAGACGGCGCGCAGCGCGGGCGCAGCCCGACCACGATCAATGTCTATCCGAGGCCGCCACGGAACCGGCGTGCGGCGATGTCGAACCAGGCACCGTCGACCGGCCAGGCGGCAGAGATCGGCAGCCCGCGGGCAGCGCGACCACTCCGGGACCGATCGTCATTCTGTGCAAACTGACTGACGAAAACGCCTTTCTCACCGTCGGCCAAACCGTGCGCGCCAAGGACTGGGATCCAGATCCGGCGTCTGAAACCGGCGTCTTCGGCTTGCTCTGGGGCAGCGGCGACCCGAGCCTCGGCATGATCGACTATGTCGGCGTGTTCGAGGATTGGGCGCTGGTCAGTGTCGAGTCCTATGTCGCCGTCGCGCCGCCGGATGAGATCGGGCGCCCGTCGGCGGTCAAATTCCGCTCTGGCGTGATTATGCTGTCCGGGCCGCGGCGGACAATTCTGAGCGAGCTGATCGCGCTGGGCGCCGATCCGCGCCAACTCGTCGGCCGCCTCGCAAACGCTGGCGATCGCGGCTGTGCGGCGGTCGGTCGCCATGGCGCCGCCCACGCAGGGCGAGCCGGCTGGGCCTTCGCCGGCGCGCATTCCGACGCCAGCGTCGGTGATAAAGGGGTTGCGATAGCGGGCCTCGCCGGCTTCGCCTCGGCCGGCGCCGGCGGGATCGCCATGGCCGAAGAGAATGGCGTCGCCGTCGTCGGCGCTGGCGGCTTGGCGATCAGCGAAGGCAAGCGCTATGGCGCAGCTCACGCGGGAACCGGCGGTCTGGCCATCGGCGATGGCCGTTTCAAGACGGTTGGCGCCGGCGTCGGCGGCGTAGCCATGGCGACCAGCTATGGCGGCGTGCTGACGGTCGGCGACGACGGCGTCGCCTTCGGTCCTGGCCATGTCACGCTGGGCCGCAGGGGCGTGGCGATCGGCTTCGAGACTGTCTCTGCCGGGGAAGGCAGTCTGCTGGTTTGGTCGATCGCCTCGGAGGCCGGCGCGCCGAGCTATGAGACCGCGATTGTCGGCGCCGGCGGCGTCCTGCCGAACATCCGCTACGGCGTTGACGCCGGCGCGTTGAAACCACTCGCTGATCTGCCGGAGATCTAGCGGGCCCCATCAAAGGTACGAACGCCATCGAGATGGGCGAGCCGGTTGGAGAACCGCAGGTCTCCCGTATCGACCCCGCGAAAGTGGACCCAGGTCTTGCGGTGAGGCGTCGAGGAAAGCCCCTATCCTGCGCGGGCAGGCCTATGTTTCCTCAGTTTCACGCGGATGGACATCCACATGTCGGCCATGATGGCGCCCGGGATTGTACGACTATCCCTACGAACCTTATGAGTCAGAAGGCGGTCGCCGGTGGCCAGCAAGGCCAAACGGGCGGCCTCGTTCTGCTCGAATTTCGCCCAGCATGCCCGCCGCATCAACGACCAGTGTTCAGTCCCGCCGACAGGAAGGCTCCGACCCTGAAAGGTGATGCTTTCCCCCACCTCCACCGCCTGACCAGCCCGCATCGCTTCGGTTCCGCTCAGCCTCGCAATACGCGTGCGTTCAGACGGGTCGCTGAACTTCAATCCCTGCCAGAATCCTTCGATGCTCGCATAGGCTTGCCCATCGAGCTCGAAAGCGGTGGGCGCCAGATTGCTGATCGGGCGCCAGCGTTCCTCCAGCCCGCGCTCGGTCCAGACCACGTTGATCGGTTCGCGGCAGGCAAATTCCCGCGCACCCCTATCAATGAAGCGGCACTCGCCCGGGTTCTTGGAATAGAGTTCGAAAACATGTCCGACTCTGGTCGCCGCCTGGGCGATCAGATCCGCCTCTTCTGGCGTCTCTGCGACCATGGCGACGCCGGCTGTGTTGACGATCAAACGCATGCCCTACCTTTCGAACAAAAGGAGCCATGAGACGCCGCCACCATGATCGCGCACGCGATCCTCGGCGGCTTTGAACGCTTGGATGGTGAAGCATCTACGAGCTCGGCTACGCGCGATGCGGCTTCATGATCGTGGCGTAACTTTTTGACACCCGATCTGATTGGTATAGCCTCTCCGAGAGGCGATTGTCGCAGCCTCACAGGCTGCCTCGATTTTGTTGTGCAGGAGAACCAGCAATCATGTCGAGGCGACAACTCTTACTTATGTTTACAGCATTCTGTCTGTCCGCGAGTCCGGCCTTTGCCGATATTCTCCCTCCTACTCCTAGGAGGCCTCCGCCTCCTCCTCCTCCTCCGCCAGAACCGGAGAAGCCGCGGGCCCCTCCGAGTCGCGAACAGTCGCCAGTTTCGCGCGTGAATCAGAAAAAGCAGTGATCGCTTTGTCGAACAGGGGCGTAGCCCTCGCATTTGTCGGCGCGATGATTTTCGTCGCCGGCGTGATCCTGGCGCCGCTCGCTGTCTACACCACGACGCTGGCCTTCTTCGGGCTCCCGCATGTGCTGAGCGAGTTGCGTTATGTCGACCGGCGCTTCGGACGCCAAATCGATCGGCGGTTTCTGATCGGCGTCGCGACGCTGCTCGCCATTGTTGTCGTGGTGCGTTCGAGCGTCGTGTTCGACGTTCTTTCCTCTGAGATCGGCGCTCCGCTCGAACTTCTCGGCGTAGCGCTGTCGGCTCTGTTCTGCTTCGGAGGAAATGGGCTGCGGCGCGGACTTGCGCTCTTTGTCGCCGGCGCGATCGGCGTGGGCGCCGCGACGGCGCCCTTCGCCGCATTCGCCCTATTGGCGATTCTTCACAATTTGACGCCGCTCGGATTCTTTTGGCAGCTCGCCCCGAGCGCCGGGCGGCGGCGCATCATGGCGGCGGCGATCGGCGGCTTCGTCATCGCGCCGCTCGTCGTGGCGACCGGTTGGCCACGCGCCGCGCTGGAGAGTTTGCTCGGCGGGCTCGCGCCGGTCGATCCGTTCGGCGCCGGTCTCCTTTCGGATCATCTCAGGGTCTATGTGCCGCCGCAATTCACCGATGCGTCATGGGCGGTCGATCTTTTCAGCGCCTCGGTGGCGGCGCAAGGCGCGCATTATCTCTCCGTCATCGTCATCCTGCCGATGCTCTTGCAACGGGTCGATCCGAGCGCCGCCGGCCTCGTCGCGCGACCGGAGGGTCGTCTGTTCGTGCTGCTCTGCGCCGGCGTGACGGCGCTCGGCCTTTTGGAGTTTTTCAGCAATTTCGCGCAAGCGCGCGCAGTCTATGGGATCGTCGCGTCCATCCATGCATGGATTGAGATTCCGGTGCTGATCACGGCTCTGACGGCTTATGATGGTCCATTGAGCCAAAGGCCGATCGCGAGCGATCCCGAATTGGCGACGAGCGACGCCAGCATTGCGCGATCGATGCGCAATTGAGCCATCCAGGCGATCAGGACGCCTTCGATCACGACGACGGCCGATTCGAGAATCGACGCTGATTGCCAGAACGGAAAGCGGTCATAGGCCCAGAGCGCCGCCGCCCACAGCTGAGGATGGGTGATCGCTGTGGCCGCCGCCGAGGCCGCGGCGACATGGAAATCGCCACGACTCTTCCACCCCAGGGTTCGCGTGACCAGAAACGCGAGTGCGGCTTCCACGAGGGCGGAAATCACCAGCGCGTCGAATCCGCTCATCATCGCACCCTGCTTTCGTGTCGGCGCTCGCCCGGCATGTGGAAAGCATATTGCCATATTCGTAGCCTCCGAGGCGGCCGCGGCAAAACGTCCGCCGTGGGTTCGAAAGGCTCTGCATCGAGGTGGGAATCGGCGTGGGCTTTCGACGCGGATCGGCTTGCAATCTTGTCGATGCCATCGATGTGAATGGAGCCGCTCTGTCGAGCCGCTTCGCCTTTCATTCGTCTGAAGACGCGCCGATCGCAATCACATCGGGCTTTTATTTTGACAAAATAATTGTTATAAGAATGGATATCAAGTCGGAACGACCGACGCCGGGAAACCTTCGCCCGGTTCTGCGCAGGAGAGCGTCCATGTCTTTCCCCGGCGAGTCGCCGCGGCTGAAGCTCGTCCGCCGCCCGCCTCGCGCAGCCGATGCACCGGACAATTCGGTAAGCCACGCAGCGCCCCTCGCCGACAGACCGCGTCCTCGCCGCACCGTCCGGGCTTCAGCCGTTTTCGCCGCGATTGCGGTCTTATCCGCCGCACCCCATGCCGTATGGGCCGATGAAGCCGGAAACAGCGCTATTTGCCGACAACAATGCAATTACGATGGCAACGGCAATAACGGCTCTTGCTATTGGGCCTGCATGGCCAGTCGCCAATCTTATGACAACGCCCCGAGTTCGACGCTCTCGCCTTCACCGGGCCCGCCAACCCTCTTCGGCGCTATCGCTGTCGAAACCGGAACACTCATCACAGGATTTGCCAAAGACTATTCTTCCCGCGCCGATGCGGAACGCCGCGCGATCGCGATGTGTCGCCGCGCCGGCGGCTCGGCTGCGGGCTGCAAGATCGCCGTTTGGGGCCATAATAGCTGCCTCGCCCTGGCGACAAGCCCGGCAAGCGGCGGGGGGAGGAATAGCTGGGGCTATGCCTGGTCCGATGATGGCTTCGTATCCCGGCGAAAAGCCATGGCGGCGTGCAGCAAGGATGGCGGCGCCGACTGCAAGGTGGCCGTTACTTTCTGCACTGGATGAGGCGCCGTCGATCGATCTGGCCCTGACTTGGACGTGTGAACCAACCCCATGAAATTCGACGAACTGGTGCAGGCGACCGGGATTGCCGCACGGCAAATCCGCTATCTGATCGCGGAAGGGTTCGTGCCGCCGCCGACCGGCGGCAGGACTTACGCCACTTATGGCGACGATCATGTCCGCGCGATCCGTCGCTACGAACGCCTGAAAGGCTTGGGCTTCCCCCCGGCGGCGATCCGCCTGCTGCTCGACGCCAAAGAGGGGGTGCCGGTGCCGGTCGTGTCGGGGCTTACGCTGGTCATCGCCCCCGAACTGATCGGGAGCGCGGCCGACGCCAGCGCGATTGCGGCAAAGGCGGCCGCGAAGATCGAGGAGCTGCTGGCCGAGGAGGCGCCGCGTGTCGCTGCTCGTTGATCCTCTCGCCGCGTTCTTTCGGCACGAACTGTCGAAGACCGAACCATTGGTTTTGGACTCCACCGAAGTCGAGGTGGAACTGCTGCCGCCGCTCGCGCGCGTCGCGATCACCCGTCGTTTCTCAAACACGAGCTGCAGCCTGCTCGAAGCGGTGCTCACTTTGCCACCGACCGCGCAGCATGAAGTCGTCTTTGGCCTGACCGTAACGATAAATGGCGCCGTCTATCACGCCAGGGCGCGACATCACACCGACGCTTCGAGCGCCCATAACGCCGCAATAGCGGAGGGCCGTCGAGCCATCCTGTACGAGCTTATCGCCGATGTCGTCCAACTTGTCTCGATCGCCGGCATCGAGGCGGGGGCGCAGGTTGCTGTCCGCATCGAGAGTATCCGGCCGCTGAATCGTCCAGACGACGACACGGCGACTCTGCACATCTCGCTCACCGCCGAACTAGGCCGCGTCAATCGCCGCTTGTCGGACGCAGATGCGCTGTTGACGATGCCCAATACCCACGACGCGACGCTGACCGTCGTCGCCGAAGGCTTGAAGGTCATGCTGAACGACCCGCAGCGCCTGATCTCGCCGGGAGAGTCCTGTCCGATAGATTGTCGGGAAACGATCGCCCTTCATATCACTGCGCTCGGCGACAGGAGCCTCGATTACAGCTGCCGTCACGTCGAATCGCCGGGCGGCTGGGAAGCGTCTTCGCGGCCCAGCGCAGAGGGTTTTTCTCAACCGATGCAGCCGAGCGGAAGCGTGACGAGCAACCGGACAGACTGGATGTTCGGGCGCATGGACACCGCCGACAGGGAAATTCGGATTACTGCGCCCATGCCGGACCGAGATGGAGACGCGCTTTCGCCCAACGCGCGGGCGACGGCGGCCTTCGCCGCCGCGGCATTGGCAGGCGCCGCCCGACGTCATGACCCCGAAAGGCGATCGGCGAGCGTCTTGCCTTCCACATTGCCGATCGCCGCGGCTCGGCGATAGAACTTCAATGCTTCCGCTCGATCGGCCTTGCCGATCACTCCCTTTTCATAGAATTTTCCCAATGCGACCAGCGCATCAGCAAAATTCTTCTCAGCGGAAAGTTGGTACCACCGCGAAGCTTCCTCGAGGTTTTTCTGGACGCCGACACCCTTCTCGAACAGATTGCCTTTTGTAAATAGAGCCGCCGCATTGTCCTGCTCGACACTCATTTCCATCAGCCGCAATCCCTCTTTGAGGTCTTTCTTGAGAATGATGCCGTTGAGAAAGTAATAGGCGAGCTCGATCTGCGAATCGGAGTCGCCGTCGACCTGCGCGAGTCGGTTCAGCAGCGAAAATCCGATGCGTTTGTCTTTCTCTCGCGCTTTGCCATTGATGATCGAGATCGCGCAGTGGTATCGGGCGGAAACACTGGTCTGACGGCAGAATATGTCGGAAGCGCCGAGTTCGTTCTTAGCCGTGCCGAGGCCAAAGCGCATCGCATAGGCGAGTTGAAAGGCTGCATTCTCATCGCCCCGCGCCGCGCCCTTTTTGTAAGTCTCGACCGCCGCCTCGGCATTCGAACTGCCGGCGGCGCTTCGGGTAAGTCTACCGAGTGCCGTGAATGCCGGACCATATTCGGCATCCGCCGCCTTCTTGTACCATTCGAAGGCTATGGCGCCATCCGGTTGGACGCTCAGGCCATCTTCGTAGATGTATCCGAGATTATAGAACGCGATTCGTGATCCGCCCTCGGCCGCGAGCTTCGTCAAGCGAACGCCCTCGGCGACATTCTTGTCGACGTATTTTCCTTCGAGAAGATAATGACCAAAGACGCGTTGCGCTTCGGCCTCGCCGCCTTCGACGGCCTTTCGCATAAGCGCGAGAGCGACCGATTTGTCCTTCTCGGTCGCAACGTCTTCCATGATCAGGACCGCACAGAAATAATTCGAAAACAGCGTGTCGATCTCGCAAAACAATTTCGATGCGGCCAGTCTGTCCTTCTCGACTCCGATGCCATCATTGAGATGCGCGGCGAGCCTTTCGCGCGCGAAAGGGTCATTGCGCTCCGCGCCCAGCCGAAACAGCCGTACGGCTTCCTGGGGATCTGGCTTGCCGTTTATCCCCTCGGCTAGCAGTTTTCCCATGCGGCCATAGGCTCTGGCGTGGCCTGCCTCGGCAGATTTCCGATACCAGTCGAACCCGGCCCGCAGGTTCTTGTCCATGCCCGTGCCGCTCGTCGCGAGCCAGCCGAGATCGAAATAGGCGCTCGCATCTCCCTTCTCGGCCGCGAGCTCGAGAAGGCGAACCCCCTCGGCAATATTTCGGACGGAAGCCGGCCCTTCGATAAAATATTCCGCGAGCCGGACTTTCGCCGGCGCATTGCCCTGGTCGGCGAGGGTCTGAAGGATGCGGACGGCGTCCGGCGCGCCCTTGCCCTCCAAGGCGCCCTTCATCACGAGTTGCGCACATTGGATTTTGGCCGAGGACGACGACAGCGTGCAGTAAAGATTTGCCGCAGCCTTTTCGTCCTTGGCGACGCCTCTGCCGTTGAGCAATGCGTTGGCATAGAGCCACTGCGCTTCCCCATCTCCGCGTTCGGCGCCTCTGCGATATAGGTCCGCGGCCGCCGAAAGGCCGGCCGCATCGGGCCTTTCGCTCTCGGTCAACCAGCCGAGGTCTCTGAATGCGCGAGGGTGTTTCGCTTCGACGGCCTTCTCGAGCCACTTTCGACCTTCAGCGCGTTGCTTCGTTTCGAAGGCGAGGAGGAAGCCGAGCTCCTGTTGCGCGCCGACATTGCCCTTTTCGGCCGATTTTCGCAGCCAGATCGCAGCTTCTTCGAGATTTTTCGGAACCTCGAGCCCCTGATGAAGCATGGTTCCGAGCACGAATTGGGCGACTTCGTCGTTCTGTTCGGCAAGTGGCTTCGCGAGAGCGAACGCCGCCGAATATTTGCGCCCGGCGTAAGCCGCCAGCATTTCATCCCGCGGCCCGGCCGAGGCCTGCGCCCCGAAGGAAAGCATTGCAGCAAGAACGAGAATCTGTCGTCGCATGAAGCCTCGATCGGAGTTTTTTCGTTTCGGCCTTCGACTGTTGGATATCGACCGCAAGGCAATCTGAATCAGAATGCAAGGACGTCACTGCTTCCATTTACTCATTGCCGCCCCCATGAGGATAAGGCGAAACTGTTCCGCCTCCATGCCCGGAGTGACCTCGAAGCTCACGCGGTCGGTTAGCTTGACGGTTTCGTCGGGCGCCATGAAAACATGTTTTCCATCTTCGTCGTGGAAGACCGCGCCGAGATTGGTGATGCCCCAAGAGCCCCAAGATGGCTTTTCAGAGCCGGCGGCTGGCGGTAGGAGGTGAAAATTCATACCACCGACCTGTTGCGCAAAATCGACAACAGTCCAGCCGGTGGATTGGCCTAAGAGGTGATAGTCATTGCCGGCGACAGATTTGACTTTGCCAGGCGGCACGACGCTGATGCTCTCGCAGAGGGCTTTCGGCGGGGCGCCGAGCATCTTGACCCGCATCGCTGGATTTTTGCCAGGCCCGCATTGCAGAATGGTCAGCGCCGTGACGACCCGACCGCCCTCTGGCCTGCCGCGCAATACGATGCCGCCCCAGCGCGAAACGTAATAGGGCCCCGTCTTCGTCAGCCTGCCTTCCGGCGCTTCGGGGGCGTATTCCCACAAGGCTTCCATGGGGAAGCCGGTCGTCGACATCGGCGGAATGTCGCCGGGGGGCGTCGTCGGCTGGGCCGAGACCGATGCAGGCAGAAGAACGACAAATGCCGGGATCGTCCGCGAATATCGCACAAACCTTCCAATCATTATCGAGTCCCTGATTGTTTTTCGGAGCGGCGATTGAGCTCGTCGATGCTTCGTCGGCGTTCCGATAATTCCCGGCGATGCGGTAATGCGCCCCACTCGCTCTCGTTGACATGCCCTTCGCCGAGCCTGCTGCGGCCGCAGGCATCGCTCATTGCCTCTAGGCTCAAATACGATTGTCGGTGGTCGAATTGGGGCCGCCCCAGGCAAAGCGCCACCGAAACAGCGTCGCTTAGGCGGTCGCTTTTGTCAAGAATATTGTATAAAGGATTGGGCGTGAAATCCGATGTACTCGTGCTGCATGAGTGTGGCCGCCGCGCAGCAAGCTCGGTCGCCGGCGCGAGTTCGTCGAATTTCGTGATGCAATTCTTCAAGAGATAGCGTTGTCGAAAGCAAGCGTCATCTGCCGCGCAGGCGCGCGCGAATTCTCATCCAGATATCCGCCATGATGACACCGGGGATCGTCTTGCTGTCCTTAGGCACGCGGTGAGCAAGGGCCGCTCACCTGTGCCGAGCAGCGCCCGGCGCGCTCCGTCGTCCTGATCGAATTTCGCGTCGGACGGACCGCGGGCGCCGGCGAGTGCGAGCCGCAAGCGACGCTTTATGGCGGCATCGCCACTGCTGATCTCCATCAACAATTCGGCGAGCCGCTCGGCGCCCAGCGCTTCGAGGTTTTGAGCGTTGAGCGTGTTTTTCGGCGCCATGACGGAGTTTGCATCCGAATCGAGTTTCGCGGAGGCGTTGTAGCTGTGACGGGGGCGGTTGGGCGGGACGCCCGATAAATTAAGCCGCCTTAAAACCTCGGGTCAACTATTTAAGAAAGCGCTTGGTTGCTTAAATAAGGCGGCTGGGTCATGCTGCGCCCATGAGTCCTCAGAAGTCCCATAACTCCCGGCTCGGTCGCTACGTGGAAGCGACTGTCGGTGGCGAAATCGTGCGCGCCTTCGTTCCCCCTCCCCTGCCGCCGAGCCCGGACATCGACCTCCTGCCCCTTCTCGGTCGCCTCAGCGCCGCGGAGCGTGCGCTCGGCCGCCTCGATGGAGCAGCCGTCCTGCTGCCGCGACAGGAACTTTTTCTCTATATGTATGTCCGAAAGGAAGCCGTGCTCTCATCGCAAATCGAGGGCACGCAGTCGACTCTCGCCGATCTCCTTCGGTTCGAGACCGAGGCGCAGTCTGGTCAGCCGATCGACGAAATCCGGGAAGTCTCGAATTATGTCGATGCGATGATGTACGGGCTCGAACGGCTCGAAGAGTTCCCGCTCTCGCTTCGACTCATTCGTGAGCTCCACGGTCGCCTCCTACAGAGCGGTCGTGGTGAGACGAAAGACCCCGGTGAATTTCGTCGCTCGCAAAATTGGGTCGGCGGCACGCGGCCAGGCAACGCACTGTTCGTGCCGCCGCCCCCGAGCGAGCTCGGCGACTGTCTCGACGCCTTCGAGCGCTTCATTCACGAAACTCGATCGCATTTGCCGCCGCTGATCAAAGCCGGTCTGCTGCACGTTCAGTTCGAGACCATTCATCCGTTTCTCGACGGCAATGGTCGCGTGGGGCGCCTTCTGGTGACGCTGTTCCTTTGCGCCAATGGCGTGCTGCGCACTCCCCTCCTCTATCTCAGCCTTTATCTGAAGACGCATCGCGCGGACTATTATCGTCTTTTGCAGGAGGTCCGCGAGAATGGCGCTTGGGAGAGCTGGCTCGAATTTTTTCTGGAGGGCGTTGCCGAAACGGCGAATCAGGCCTTCGAAGCGGCTGTGCGGATCGCCGGTCTTTTCGCAAGCGACCGGGGGCGGATAGCAGCCGAAAGCGATCGGACGGGATCCTCGCTTCGCATTCACGACTTGCTTCAGCTGCATCCATTCGTCACCGCGAATGACCTCGTCGCGCGTACCGGGTTGAGTGCGCCGACCGTCAATGCGGCGCTGGCCGATCTCGGGCGTCTGGGTATCGTCGCGGAGATCACGGGCCGTCGGCGTGGGCGCGTTTTCAGCTACCGCGCTTATCTGGACATTCTGAGCGAAGGAACGGCTCCGCTTCGAGGATGAGCTCTGTCTCGAGCCCGCCAAGTGGGCTCAATGCGCGCAGTGCTGATCTATGAATATGAGGGCGAGGTCGTTACGCCGGGATCCATCTGGCGACGCGTTGACGGCCGTAAAAAGTCGAATAAAGCGGCGCTAATTCAGTTGGATATGCGCACGCTATCGAGTTCTGTAAGCACGAGCGTTCTGAGGGCGTTAGGATTCTGTTAACCCTATTGTTCTTGCCAGCCTGAGAGAATCGCACATAATGGCGCTAAATCCGCTGGAATGGTCTTCCTGGCGCTATTTGACGACACCGGGCAAAAACGCATGCTTCCGACATTCGAGTTCGACGATAAGATACTCGCGCAGGGCGCCGAGATATCGCGGAAGCTCAATCAGCTCCGGCTGGAGAAGTTTCCTCCCAACGCCAAGAAGACCCTTCGTCAATTCTCGATGGCCGAGGTGGCCCATTACCTCGGGGTAAGTCCAAATAATCTGAAGCGGCTTCACCTCGAGAAGAAGGGGCCGGAGCCTACGATCGCTGCTGGCGGCCGTAGGTTCTATCTTGCGGAGCAAATGATCGAGCTGAGGCAATATTTGGACAAGAATGGTCGCTCGGACGCCAAGAAATACGTGCCACACCGAAAGGTCGGAGAGAAGCTTCAGGTTATCGCGGTGGTCAATTTCAAAGGCGGATCCGGCAAGACAACGACGGCCGCCCATCTCGGGCAACATCTCGCTTTGACCGGACATCGGACGCTGGTCATCGACCTGGATCCACAGGCGTCTCTTTCCGCACTGCATGGATTCCAGCCAGAAATCGACCGCAATCCGTCACTTTACGACGCCATTCGCTATGACGAGGACAAGAGGCCTATCCATGATGTGATTTTGGCGACGAACTTTCCTTCTCTCGACATTATTCCTGCCAATCTGGAGCTGCAGGAATATGAATATGCCACGCCGCTCGCGATGCAGGGCTCGAAGGAAGGCAAGCGGTTTTTCGTCCGGCTCGGGAACGCTCTGGAGGAGGTGGATGACCGGTATGACGCGGTCATTATCGACTGCCCTCCCCAGCTCGGATATCTGACCTTGACTGCGCTCGCCGCCGCAACGTCCGTATTGATCACCGTGCATCCGCAAATGCTGGACCTGATGTCGATGAGTCAATTCCTGCTCATGCTCGGCAATATCACCCGGACCATCAAGCAGGTCGGGGCTCGCGTGCAGATGGACTGGTTACGATACCTCATCACGCGTTACGAGCCGACGGATGTGCCTCAAGCTCAAATGCTCGGGTTCATGCAATCCATGTTGGCCGAGGAGATTCTGAAAAGCCCGATGCTCAAGTCGACAGCGATCTCTGACGCCGGGCTTACGAAGCAGACATTGTATGAGGTGGAGAGAGCGAATTTTAACCGAGACACCTACGATCGAGCGATCGAGTGCATGGACGCCGTCAATTTTGAAATCCAAGGCCTCATTCACCAAGCGTGGGGGAGGCTCTGATGTTGACGGCCGTAAAATCAGCGAAAACGAGATTTGTTTTCAATAAACTAGATCAGTGAGGAGGGTGGATCGTGGCTCGAAAAAACCCATTCGCCAACCTCATGGATCAAGGTGGCGTGGAAGAAAAGACCCCTGCCCTCGATTATGCGCTGAAAGGCGCATCTCGTTCGATTTTGAGCTCGATCGACGAGTTGGCCGCCCGAGCGGACAAGCTCATGGAAGGCGAGACGGTCGTCGAGCTCGACCCCGACGTCGTCGATGTTTCGTTTGTTCGTGATCGTCTCGCCGAGGATGATCGAGAGTTCGATGAGCTTCTGGCGGCTATTCGTGATCGCGGGCAGGATTCTCCGATCCTAGTTCGACCAAATCCTTCTAAGGCTGGTCGCTACATGATCGTATTCGGCCATAGACGCGCGCGGGCAGCAAAGATACTCGAGCGAAAAGTTCGCGCCGTAGTCAAAGACCTCGGGGATCGGGAACACGTCGTCGCGCAAGGGCAGGAAAATTCAGCCAGAGCAAACCTGTCCTTCATCGAGAAATCGCTCTTCGCCGCAAAGCTCTCGCAGCTGCGTTATGACGAAGACAGCTCGACGATCCTCGCGGCTCTTGCAATCGATCGAAGCACGCTCTCGAAAATGCTTTCGGTTGCGAGCTTGCCCCAGCGAGTCCTGGACGCGATTGGGCCGGCAAAGGGGGTCGGACGGGATCGTTGGTATGAACTCAAGGCGCTTCTCGAAAGGCCCGGTGCGATCGATGGCGCGTTGACAGCAATCGAGGACGCTAGCTTTTCTGGCCTTTCCAGCGATGAGCGATTCAACGCCATTGTGGCTCGGCTCAAATCTAAAAAGTCGATGAACCGCGGTAGAAACGGACATCAGTTGCAGTGGGCGTCCGAAGATGGATTGTTGGCCGCTGAAATGAAGGCCGAAGGTAAGCGGTATACGGTGTCGCTAAAAGCGAAAGGCCCTGACGCAAAAGCGTTCGGAGAATATCTGTCGGAACGACTAGCCGACCTGTATCAGGCGTTTAGGCAGGAAAAGACAATCGGCAATAATGGAGATTGACCCGCAAAAGAAAAAGGCCCCCGAAACGTAACGCCCCGGAAGCCCTTCTCAAAGTTCGCACCTAAGAGAATCCCACTTCCGCGAATCGCTGTCAAGAGTCGGCGCCGTTTTGGTGAGCGGATTTCTTTTGCCTGAACGAGGCAAAGGAACATGCAGACACGTCCAACGACGCCCTTCGGGCGGCGGTCGCTATCGCTCGCCATGGTGGCGAGCCAGACCGCGACCGAAAATTTCGCCGCCAAGCCGGGAGCATCCGAAACCGTCGTGCATAAATGGCGGCTATTTCGCGCGCTCACCGAAGCCAAGGAGCCGCTCGGCGTCACCGAGCGTGCGCTATCCGTATTGCACGCGTTGCTGAGCTTCCACCAGGAGACAGCGCTCTCATTGCCAGGGAATGACGCGCGGTGCGAGCCGGGGGCCGGAGCCGGCGCCGGCATCGTCGTGTTTCCCTCGAACAAGGAACTCTCGATCCGCGCTCATGGCATGGCGCCGGCGACGTTGCGGCGGCATCTCGCCTGCCTGGTCGACGCCGGACTGATCATCCGCCGCGATTCTCCGAACGGCAAACGCTTCGCCAGAAAAGGGCAGGGCGGAGCCATAGAGGATGCTTTCGGCTTCGACCTCGCGCCGCTCGTGGCGCGTTCGAGCGAAATCGAGAACCTCGCCGAGGAGGTGCGGGCCGAGAACCGCGCGATCACGCTGCTGCGAGAAAAGATCACCATCACCCGGCGAGACATCGTCAAAATGATCGAGACCGGATTGGAGGAGGGCGTTTCGGGCGACTGGGAGGGCGCGCATCAGCGCTATGCGACGCTTTCGGGGAGCTATGGACGTGGGCTTTCCCGCGTCGATTTGGAGGCTTTGGCCGACGAACTTGCCGCGCTTGCGGCTGAAATCCACAAGCTGCTGGAAACGCACATAAAAGCTCGAAATATGAGCGGCAATGAGTCTCAAACTGAGCGCCACATACAGAATCAAACCACAAACTCTTCTGATCTTGAATCTAGCCTTCAAAAAGGCAGGGCCGATCCGTCCGAGCCAAATCTCGAACAGGCCAGGTGGCCGATCGAGCGAGAGCCGGAAGCATCTTCGGATCGCTCTCGGGTTACCCATCCCAAGCCCGCGCTTCGAGCCTATCCGCTGGGTATGGTGTTGGAGGCGTGTCCGGACATCGTCGATTACGGCCCGAGCGGCGAGGTTTCGTCGTGGCGAGACTTGGCTGCGGCGGCGGCGACAGTGCGCTCGGCGCTCGGCGTTTCGCCGGACGCCTGGTCGCAAGCCTTGGACGTCTTGGGCGAGCATGACGCCTCGATTGTCATCGCCGCGATCCTGCAACGCGGCGAGGAAATCAAAAGCGCCGGCGGTTATCTTCGCGTTCTGACCGAAAAGGCGAGGGCAGGGGAGTTCTCGCTCGGGCCCGTGCTGATGGCCCTGTTGCGCGGCAAGGCTGGGAAGGCGGCGCGAGAGCGCAAGAGGACGGGGTGACGCGAGGTGTGTTTTCGGACGCGCCTCGGTAATCCGCTCGGTCACAGTGTTTCGACGCTGAGCAACCGGAGCTTTTCCGCGCGGTCGAGCAGACTTTTGACGGAGGAGGGCGCCCAGCGGGTTCCGCCGCGCGGCGTGCGCTCATACATGGCCTCGAGCTGCGCGCCGATTTGCGCGAGCGTCAGATCGGGATTGGCCCGTTTGATCCCGGCGACCAGCGTGACAAGGCGTTCGCTGCTGACTTTTCGGCTGGCGGCTTGAAGGAGGAGTCTCGGCTCGATCAAACCCTCGGCGACGAAGCATTTGACTGCGCGCTTCAGACGCTCGACGGTCCATTGGGGCAGGGGAACGCCGCTGACGCTATCGCGCTTGGCGTTGAGCACGCGCACGACATCCTGCCAGCGGTGATCCGGGCGCATTTGCCGGACGATCGGCAGCCAATGTTCGGCCGTTCGATTGACGCGCTCGAAATAGTTTGCCGCCTTGATGTCGACGATACGCTGGATGGCGTCGCGGTCGCCGGCGCGCAGTTTTGGATTGCCGCCGATGCGGCCGCGCTTTTTGGCGGCGCGCAAGCCGTCTTTGGTGCGCTCCTGGATCAGGGCGCGCTCCAATTCCGCCACGGCGCCCAGAACCTGCAAGGCGAAACGGCCTTGCGGCGTCGTCGTGTCGATCGGATCGGCGAGCGATTTGAAATGCGCGCCTTTGGCGTCGAGCTCGGCGATCACCGAAAGGAGATGCGACAGCGAACGGGCCAAACGGTCGAGCCGCGCGACGACCAGCACGTCGCCGCGGCGCACCCGCGCCAGCGCCTTGGCCAGTTCCGGCCGGGAGGCTTTCGCCCCCGACATGTGCTCGCGAAAAATCTCGACGCAGCCGGCCGCCTTCAGCACATCGGTCTGGGCGTCCGTGACCTGATCCTCGGTCGAGACGCGGGCGTAGCCGATCAGGGGCATTGGCCCTAATCTCCTAATCTGCGACGGACTATTTGCGAGCCGTTCGATAGGCTTCAGGAATTTCGTCGTCCGCGACCGGCGGCTCGCCACCCTCGCGGCGCATGATCTGGTCGAAGGCGCTCCAATCGGTCCGGCCTTTCTTTTCCGCGAAATAGCGAGCCGTGCGCAACGCCGAGACCTTTTCAGCCACCGCCGAAGCGACGAACTGGTTGAGGCTCGTGCCATCCTCGGCGGCAATCTTTTCGGCTTCCGCCTTCATCGAAGCGGGGAGCCGAAGCGCGTAAGCGGCTGTTTTGGTTTTCATTGCACTATCCTTATCAGCGTATCTCTCGGCGTGAGAACCTCGATCCCAAAGCGCTCTCGCACAAGTCCGAAGTCACGCGAATTGAACGTGACGATCGTCGAGGCCCGCCCATTCACAGCCGCCTCGAGCACGAACTCGTCGCCCGGATCGCGCAATTGCGGCCGCCAAAGGAACCAGATTTCGATCGGTTCGATCAGATCGATGATCGCGTCGAGAAACTGACCGACCTCTTTCGTCGACAGGCCGGCCGCTTTTCGGTGTTCGTCGCGCAGACACACGGCCTCATATTCGATTGCGAGGGCGGCGCTGGCCAAAAGCTGGGCCTGCCCTCGACGCACAAGCTTGAGAAGCTCGGCGGAGGCTCCGCCTGGGCTTCGGAGCGCTGCGATCAGGGAGTTCGTATCCAGAACCAATCTCATTGCCGTAAGCGTATCATATCGCCTGTGATGTTATCAATGGGCTGCTTAAAATCGAAATTGCGATTTAGATTAATATCAATAAACGGTCGTTTAAAAACGCATCCGATGGCCGAAGTTCCCCGCCGCGACATAGTGGTGAGCAGGAGAAAGGCCCGAAAAACAGCCCATTTTCGTCGATTTGCGGGCCGAAAACGCGCCTTCGGAGCCGTCCCGAGGCTTGCTCTCGGCCAGCCGTGGCGACGCATTTCGATCCTGTCGGCGAAAGATAAAAAAGCATCTTCTATCACTCAAGCTAAATTATAACTAAGTTGATAATGATATTGATATGCATGGAATTAAAATGGGATTAGATCGTCCCGGCTCGGTCTCATTCGAGCGCCTGCAAGCGCCTTTCGAGAGCGCGTCGGACGCTCTCGCGCGTCTCGACGAGCGGCTTCGCTCCAGTCCCGTCGCCGAAGCCTTCGTTCTTCGCGCGCATTTCCACGACGCCTGCGCCGCCTTGTGGCGCGCGGGCGAATTCGTGCAGATCGAAGACCTCGTGCTTCATGACGCCGGAACGGACGTGCGCACGCCGACGCACGAGCTCGTGCGGAAGGTCGAGGATCTCACGCAAACTAATGCGGCGGCGAAAGCTGAGATCGATCGGCTGACCTCGATCATCAAGACGCTTCATCGCGACCGCTTCGGGAAACGTTCCGAAAAGCTCGGCGCCGACGACGCCGAGCAACAGAGCTTCGTGTTCGAGGAACTCGAAACCGGCCTCGCGGCAATCGACGCGCGTTTGGCGGCGAAGGCGGCTTCCAAGCCGCGCAAGGCGCCTCGCGACAAGCCGCGGTTTCCCTCGCATCTGGAGCGGGTCGAGGAAATCCTGGAGCCAGAGATCCCCGAGGAGCTCCAAGGCAAGGAGCGGGTCGAGATCGGGCGGGAGGAGAGCGTCAGGCTCGATGTCGTGCGCGCGCGCTTCCGGCTGATCGTGACGATCCGGCCGAAATACTCCTACAAGGACCCAGCCTCGATCCTGCAAGCGCCGGCGCCCGAGCACATTGTGGAAGTCGGCCTGCCGACGGAAGCGCTGCTCGCGCAAGTCGCGGTGTCGAAATACGCCGATGGGCTGCCGCTCTACCGCCAGGAGGCCATCTATCTTCGCGACGGCGTCGAGCTGGGACGTTCGCTGATGGCGCAATGGATGGGCGCGGTCGGTTTCCACTTCGAGCCGCTGGCGGCGCATGTGCTCGCGCGCATCCGCGAGGGCGAACGGATCTTCGCCGACGAAACGACGCTGCCCACGCTGAGCCCCGGCGCCGGGAAGACCAAGACGTCATGGTTGTGGGCCTATGCGCGGGATGATCGGCCGTTCGGGGGCGCGGGACCGCCGATGGTCGCCTATCGGTTCGAGGAGAGCCGATCCAGCGATTGCGCGGCGCGCCACTTGGGCGACTATCGCGGCATCCTGCAATGCGACGGCTATGCGGGTTATCGCAAGCTCGCGGGCGCTCCGCATTCCAATGGGCTGCGTCTGGCCGGATGCTGGGCTCATCTGCGCCGCCGGTTCTTCGAACTCCACGCCAACGGCGAGTCGATCGTCGCGACGGCGACGGTGGAGCAGATGAAGCTGCTGTGGGCCGTCGAGGAAGAGGTGCGCGGTCAGCCGCCGCAGGCGCGCCTGGCGGCGCGCAGGGCGACGTCGGTCGATATCGTGCAGGCGTTGTTCGATCTCTGGGAGCGCGAGCTGCCGCGCATCTCCGGCAAATCAAAATTGGCCGAGGCGATCCGCTACGCCCGATCGCATCGCGCGGTCCTCGGACTCTTTCTCGACGACGGCCACGTCGAAATCGATTCCAATATCATCGAGCGGGCGATCCGGCCTCAGGCAATTACGCGCAAGAACTCACTATTCGCCGGGTCCGCTGGCGGTGGGCGGACGTGGGCTTCCATCGCCACCATGCTTCAGACTTGCAAAATGAACGGCGTCGATCCCTACGCCTGGGCCCAGCAGACCCTCGAACGAATCGCCAACCGATGGCCCAACAAGAACATCGAGGCGCTCATTCCCTGGAATTTCAAGCCCACCGAGTGAACGGCGCCGGGTATGCGCTTACCGATCAACTCCTCCTTCGGAAAGCCGTTCCAAATCACCGCGGCGTGGGTAGTTACCGGCGGCGCGCAGCTTGACCACGGAATAATTCTGATATATCTATCTGATAGATCGACTAATTATCTATCGAGGCTGGCTGGAGACTTTATCGCGCAGTGAGATTCGGTGGAGACTAAATAGGGCTTGAATTCTCAAGCTCAAGCACAAAGATAACCTACATTAGTGATGCTCTCGACTTGAGGATTATATATGATTTATCATATAAAACCGCACTGGGAGCGGGTTGATCAATTTATATTTGATGGAAGTAAATTCTATATTGCTGATATGCACGCAACCATTGGAGATCGTGCTATTGTTGCGTCAGGCATCGATGCACGCCCGGATGTCGCGGTCGCGAAAGCTGAATCTGAGCTAGCCGAGCGCGTCGCATACCTTAGGCCACCGATAATCCTTGGTAAAACTGAATGGCGATTCCTGGGCGATAAGATCACAATGTTCGTTTGTTCGGACCGCAAGCCGCGCGCATTATTACCTTTAACCAACTTGAATGGGTCTGTATACGTTTATGGAAAAGGGCTTCTTCGAAAGTCGCATGCGTTCGCGGCCCACTTATCCAGGGAATTGGCCGCAAAGAATGCAAGGACCGAATTCATCGAGAGGCACCTGAATAAGCTTATTCGTATGCATTCAATTAAGCGACTCAAGCTTGAAGATCCCCACGGGTCGTCATGGATATATCATGACAAGGGGCTTAATTATTGGCACGTGCTGTCTCATGTGACAATTAATAAGATTTCTGCTTGGGGAAGCGCGGCCTCAGACGTGTCCGTTGACGATGCGCGGCAGAAAGCCCAATTGGAAGCCTGTATGATGGCGCTTTCCAAGATTGATTACGGAGTTCGGGGGAACTCAATTAACGAGTATCAAGGCGAAATCAACGGTCAGTCTCCTTGGAGTATTGAAGTGATCGAACACGAACCGATTATTGTCAACGACTCAACTCGGTTTGTTTTTCAAGCATTGGGGGTGAGCCGGTGAGCTTTGTTCGATCGATTGTCATTTTGGCGGGTAAAATGTGGATAATAGACTATATTACTGGATTGCGATTTTGTTGCACATCAAAAGGCATATATAACGATGTTGAAATGAAATCCCTTGTCAAGGAATTCGATTTTATCGAGGCGTGGCGGCACTGGCATAAAGCCTTTAAGTATGCTGACTATTCCAACTATGATTCGGTCATAAACAGCGACATGGCCGCAAATATCGAAAAGCACAAGGTCGCCACGCAGCCCCCGCTTGTAGCTCGCGGTTCCATCGATTTTGAGAGCGATTTGATCTGGTCAGACGAGCTGGTTAAGCTTCCGGTTCCATTTGTGTATTCTCATGAATTGCTAGCAACAATATCTTCGATCCTGTATGCGGGTTTTGGGGGCCAAAAACTTGCTTCATTTCACCGGGATACTGTCATTTTAAAGAGCGTTCCCTCGGTTGGAGCGCGCCATGGAATTGACGCCTACGTAACGTTTAACCAAAATGAATATTACTATAACTGCGTGCAGCACTCTCTGGTGCACATATCGGGAACGACATGTAATTCAGGGAACGAACGGATAAGCATTTCAATTTGCTTTCGGCCCGAGATATACATGTGGAGATATGAATCTGGCCAATGTTTGTTCGATATATATTACGATATAGGGCATGTTATCGGAAACATGAAACTCGCAGCTCAAATGTTGAACGTCGAGTATGTTATCTTTTACAGTGACGGTGACGATGATAGCTTAATTTCTAAGGTTAAAATTTGCGATTTTGTTATGCCAATATGAGGTAACTGCCCCCCAGATTGTTGATTTCCGCCGAGATTTGACTCAGGATTTCCATTGAGAACTGATGGAGTGGATGCCCCCTCCGACGGCATCGTGATGTGCCAATGTGATGTTTGTTCCATGCCTATCTGGTTTCCTCCCATCCCCACTGGATTTATACCAATCCTCTGAGTGTCAGTCCGAAGACAAGTTGAATCGGATGAATCGCTTGTAATTCAATAGAGGCGGCCTGATTCTCGCGGAGACCGCCGATGTGGACGAATGAAAATCGCACGCGCTACGATCGTAGCAAATTGCGCTACCCGAGCGACCTGACGGACGCGGAATGGGCGCTCGTCGGACCGCTGATCCCACCGGCGAAACGGGGCGGCGGGAAGCGCACGGTCGAGATGCGCTCGATCGTGAACGGCTTGATGTATGTGCTCTCGACCGGCTGCCAATGGCGCGCGATCCCCAAGGATTTGCCGCCCAAGAGCACGGTCCATGGCTATTTCGATCTTTGGACATACGACGGAACGCTCGATCGCATCCATCATGCTCTCTACGTGAAGTGTCGCGAAGCGGCAGGGCGCGAGGCCAGCCCAACAGCCGCGGTCATCGACAGCCAGAGCGTGAAGAGCGCAGAAAAAGGGGGCATCGCATCGATCCGCACGCCTACGATGCAGGAAAAAAGATCAAGGGCAAGAAGCGGCACATTCTCGTCGATACGATAGGCTGTAAGGCTCCGCCGAAGGCCGTCTGGCGATCGGCGCGGCTGGTGTCGATAGTCGCGCGCGTGGCGCGGGGATCGTGTCCACTATCGATGATGGACACTATCTCCGATGATCGAGGCGGATGAAGACGGTGCGGCGGGTTTCAAGGGCCGGCGCCGCAATTGGAAGAAGGACGAGAAGCGCCGCATTGTCGCGGAGAGCTTGGCGGAAGGCGCGTCGGTGGCGGAAGTCGCGCGGCGCTATGGCGTGAACGCGAATCTTCTGTTCACTTGGCGTCGGAGGTTCGCCGCCGGCGATAGCGGCGAGCCGCCAGCGATCTTGCCGGTGACGATCACGTCGACTCCCGCCATGGCGCTCTCGTCGGCGCCGGAGACCATCGGCTGGATGGAGATCACGCTTTCCACGGGCGAGAGGATCAAGGTCGGCGCGGATGTCGACGCCTCGGCCTTGGCGCGCGTGGTCAAGGCGTTGCGTCGATGATCCCGGTCTCGGCGGACGCGCGGGTCTGGCTCGTCACCGGCCATACCGACATGCGCAAGGGCTATGCGAGCCTGGCGCTGATCGTTCAGGAGACGCTGCGCCGCAATCCCAATGGCGGACATTTATTCGTCTTTCGTGGGCGCCGCGGCGATCTGGCAAAAATTCTCTGGCATGATGGCCAGGGCCAATGCCTATTCGTGAAGCGCTTGGAACGCGGGCGCTTTCTATGGCCATCGACTTCGTCCGGCGCAGTGACGATCAGCTCTGCGCAGCTCGGCTATCTTCTTTCCGGCATCGACTGGCGCGCTCCACAATACACATGGCGGCCGGAGGCGGCGGGCTGAGATTTTTCAAGGGATGAGCAGCGATAGGTCTTGCCGGCGCGCGCCTTTGTGATTCGATCGTGACCATGAGCGCCCCTGATTCTCTTCCCGACGATGTCGAGGCTTTGAAGGCGATGCTCCGCGACCAAGATGCGGAGCTGGCGCAGGCGCGTGCGACGGCTTCGAATGCGACCGCTCTGATCGCGCATTTGCAGCTCTCGATCGAGAAGCTTCGACGCGAGCTCTATGGCGTGCGCAGCGAGCGCAAGGCGCGGCTGCTCGAGCAGATGGAGCTCGAGCTCGAGCTCGAGGAGCTCGAGGCCGACGCCGCCGCGGACGATCTCGCCGCCGAACAAAAGGCCGAAGCGGCGAAGACGACAGCGGTTCGCGCCTTCTCGCGAAGAAAGCCGTCACGCCAGCCCTTTCCGGCGCATTTGCCGCGCGAGCGCGTCGCTCTTCCGGGGCCGACGTCATGCGCGTGCTGCGGTGGAACGCGTCTGCACAAGCTCGGCGAGGACGTGACCGAGACGCTGGAGGTCGTTCCGCGGCAATGGAAGGTCGTCCAGCATGTGCGCGAGAAGTTCACCTGCCGCGACTGCGAGAAGGTCAGCCAAGCTCCCGCGCCCTTTCATCCGCTGCCGCGCGGCTTTCTAGGACCGAGCCTGTTGGCGATGATCCTGTTCGAGAAGTACGGACAGCATCAGCCGTTGAATCGACAATCGGTGCGCTATGCGCATGAGGGCGTGGATCTGAGCCTGTCGACGCTCGCCGATCAGGTCGGCCGCTGCGCTCTGCTGCTGCGGCCGCTCTACGATCTCATTCGCGATCATGTTTTCGCCGGCGCGCGCGTGCATGGCGACGAGACGACCGTTCCAGTCCTCGCAAAGGGCAAGACGCGAACCGGGCGATTGTGGACCTACGTGCGCGACGACAAGCCCTTCGGCGGCGCCGATCCGCCGGCGGCGGTCTTTTTCTACTCGCGCGATCGCACCGCCGAGCATCCAGAAAGCCATCTGGCGCATTTTTCCGGCATCCTCCAGGCCGACGCTTATGCCGGCTTCAACCGGCTCTATGCGCCAGAGAGATCGTCAGGGCGGATCATGGAAGCGGCATGCTGGAGCCAGCCGTTAGCCCTCCAACATTGCTGGCTCGCCAGCGTGCTGCGCGGGCACTACGGCTATTTCGGCATGCCGCACAACTGGCGGGTCCTGAACGCATTCCGGCAGGACGTTCGACGAATCTGGTTCAAGTACCTTCGACGGCGCAGCCAGAAGAACCGTCGTATGGGCTGGGATTGGTTCGAAGAAGTGACGGCGCGTCTGCCCCTACCGTTCCCACGCGTCACTCACGCCTGGACGCCAAGGAGGGCCTGATGCGGGTGACTTCCGGGAAGAGCCGGGTGCGGGAAAGCCGCATGCCCGGATCTGTGAGGGCGAAGCCGAATGGCCGAGCTACTCGACCACGATCGCTGTGTACGCTTCGCCGCGGTCGTCGCCTTCCGCGCCGCAACACTCGCCACCAGTCGGGCGCTACCCCTTTCCTGGGCCGGACTTGCTCCGGCTGGAACTCGCCAGCTTCGCCTGGCGCACCTCATCCAGATTGCCGCGGCATATTGTCGCAATGGCTGCCTTGCCGGCTGTCTGAAGCGAGGTATCCTCTTTGGCGAGTTCGACAGGTTCGTCGATGCGGCCAACGTTTTTGGCGAACGACAAGGGCGAATTCCGCAAGGTGACCGGCAGTGCGTTGCTTGCGATTGCTTTCCTTTGACCAGCCAGCGACGATCCCATTTCGCGGTCGGAAAACATCCACCGTGATGGGCGGTGAGCCACTCGAATCTTGACGCCATCGTCAGCGTACCGTAATCGCGTTCAAAGAAAGGTTAGGCTATGCCAAATGGTTGCGAACGGCGGCTTGACGACCGAAGAGAAAAGAAAATGGGAAGTTTGTTAAATCACGTTAATATAGCCTTTGGTGAAGCTGCCGAATCCATAGGATTGAGTGCCGAATACGGTCGCGCCATCCGCGCTGTGCGACCGGAATTGGGAGATTTTCAATGCTCTGGCATCCTTGGTGCCGCTAGAAAATTGAACCGATCCGCAGAAGAGATGGCCGATGAAATGGCGCTCTTTTTGCGATTAAAATGCGGAAACCTCTTTGAAAATGTCACGGTTGTGGCACCCGGCTACATCAATGTGCGAGTCGCGCGGACGACGCTTGCGCGGTTTGTTGCGGAAACTGTCGCCGATCCTAGGCTCGGCATTGGCGTAGTCCCACGAGCGAAATTTTTCTTCATCGATTACGGTGGCCCGAACGTCGCGAAGGCGTTGCATGTGGGACATTTGAGATCTGCTGTAATTGGAGAAAGCCTAAGAAGAATTCTTGGCTTTGCCGGTCATCGCGTGATGACAGACATTCATGTAGGGGACTGGGGTACCCCGATGGGAATGCTCATAGATCAAATTAGACTTGACTTCCCCAACTGGCGCGACCTCGCGAAATCCGACGCCGACTGCAGTGCGCATGGGCTTACCTTTGAAGTATTGCAGCGGCTCTATCCGGTCGCTTCGGCCGCGTGCAAAATTGACCCCACCCGCGCAGAATCGGCACGGCTTACGACGGCGGCTCTCCAAGCTGGGAATGAAGATTATCAAATTCTGTGGCGGCGCATGGTCTCGCTTTCCTTGTCTTCGGCGCTTAGTGAATTTTCGCGGCTAGGCGCGCATTTCGACCTTCTCCTTGGCGAGTCGGACAGCGCCGGCGAAATTCCCGACATGCTTTCTGATCTCGTTGCGCGGAACATCGCTCATTACGACGAAAGGGCGCTAGTCATTCCCCTCCAATCTAAATCGGATCGCTCGAAGCTACCGCCAATGATCGTCGAGAAGGCCGATGGCGCTGCGCTCTACGCGACAACCGATCTGGCGACGATTCTAACGCGCGTGCGAGATTTCAAGCCCGACGCGATCCTTTATGTTGTTGATCAACGGCAATCGCTGCATTTTCGGCAATTGTTCCGCGCGGCGGAAATAGCCGGTTACGTAGAGAAGACGCAATTGTTGCACGTGGCTTTCGGAACCGTCAATGGCCCGGACAACAAGCCGTTCAAAACGCGCGACGGCAGCGTGATGCGTCTGCGTGACCTTCTGGACCTTACCGAAGCTGCCGCTCTCAAACGGCTCGAAAGTTCGGGACACGAGGAAGGCAGTCGTGAAAACCTCGAAGCTATCGCGAAGCAAGTGAGTGTCGCCGCCTTGAAATTCGCGGACCTCTCATCAGATCGGATCTCCGGTTACGTTTTTGATGCAGAGCAAATGACGTCTTTCGAAGGAAAAACCGGGCCTTATATACAGTATGCAGCGGTTCGATCAGCCTCCGTGATTTCGAAGGTGCAACAAAACAGCGCCCAGGACATAATTGTCGAGACCCCCGAAGAACGCAGCCTCATTCTGGCTTGCCTCGCTTTTCCCGAAGCCTTAAGCGACGCAACTGTTCATTTCTCCCCGGATCGCATCGCCTCCTCCGCGTTCGAAATCGCCCAGGCGTTCAATCGGTTTTACGCCGCATGCTCGATTAGGTCGGCTCCTGAAAAAATTCGGGACTCCCGCATCGTGCTAACCACGCTTGCTAGCAAGGTCCTTTGTCTGGCGTTATGGCTCTTGGGCATCGAAACCCCGGAAGCCATGTAAACAAACCCTTGCCGAGGAAAAATGCACACCACCTCCGAAACAGGTCGTATAACAATCCCTTGGCCCTATCTTACTAGGCTTCCAGAGAAGGTAGCCCTGTACAATAGTGACGTAGAATTTAGGTATTCTTTCGGGCTATTATATCAGATGGACCCTAAGGCGCTTAATGAATTCTTGAGCGAGTACGGAATAATTGTCCTGAAGCCAGAAACGTTTTTCGCTAGAAGGGCATTATTAGCGATTTCATTTCTTAAACAACACGGATATGACGTTCGTCACGTGTTATATCTTGAACTCTCTGCCAACATCGCAGCGAACATATGGCGCTATTCTCTAAACATTGCTACAATAGATCGCCTGATTTTACTTTTAGGTGTACTTACTCAGCGCCCTGCATTAGCGATGATAGTTAGGCGAAAGCATAAAGATGAAAGGCCCTGCACCACGTCTCTCTCCAAACTGAAGGGGTCTAGCTTGATCCTTGACCGAGATGAAAATACTTTACGAGGACTGCTGGCGGGGCCAAACCCTTACCTGAATTACGTCCATACTGCGGATGAGCCGGCTGACTTGATTCGCGAACTCCCGACTTGGTTCGGATTCGACAGCGTAAAAAGCGTCGTGACAAATGTATTGGGCAATGAAAGCGTGTCTTTTGATGAAGAACTGAGACATATTTATTCTCAGATCCCTGAATCCGACATGAACCCTGCCCAAGCAGCTCGGCGTATGATAGACCGCTTCCGCGAAGAAGATGGAGACATTGCGGAGCACATCGACTATATTCTTAAAGACGACAACGAATTCATGGATATCAAGTTAGTATTGTCGCACAAATTCAAAGTTAACTACGCCGACACATTTGATTTATACCTAATGCTGAGTGAGTACATCGACCATATTGACCCGACGCGAATACGCTCAGCAGGAAATAAGCTGTCGCACATGCTTTGGTAGCGCCTGAGGGTTCTGTCGCAAATTTGGCTCTGTCGCGAATCTTTCTCGCGGGCCGGCTGGGGCTATGTTCGCAGATTCCATGAGGGCGTAGCGGCGGCCGGGAAGGTATCCTGATAGCCGCAACAGCATCAGGGAACGACATCTCATGGGAAAGACAATTTCATCGGCATTGCCGACGGTCGCCGTGGATTATGACGCGACGCTCATCATGGCTGTGGAAACCAGCAACAAGAGCTGGGTGGAGGCCGCACATGTGCCGGGGCTCGGGCATATCAAGGCCAAGCAGACGATCGACCCGGCGGCGGAAGCGCTGGCGACTTCGATCGAGGGCTACCGTCGCCGCGCCGCAACGTTCGGCAAAGATATCGATCGCGTGATCGTGGTTTATGAGGCTTGGGAATGGCGGCTTCTGGCTGGCGCGCTGTCTCATGGGTAAGCGTTCACCCGGCGCCATTCTGGCGGCGCGTGGCGTGGAAGTGGTAGCGGTTGGACATGGATAGCAACATCTATGTCTACGCCTATGCGCAGAACTGACACGAACCAGTTCATCGAGGTCCGCGCCGAACGTCTCGAAGGAGCGCCGGTCGGAGAACGCCGACGTTGGTCGGAGGACTTCAAGGACCGCGCGATCACCGCGTCGCTGGAGCCCGGCACGAATGTTTCGGCGCTGGCGCGGTCGCTCGATATCACGCCGTCGCAACTTTTCGGGTGGCGACGCGCTGCCGCTCTCCGCGCGGAAAAGATCGAGCGCCAGGCGCCGGCGGAGCCGCGTGCGGCAAAGACGCGGCGCGTGGAGATAGAGCTCGGTGGGGCGGTCGTGCGGGTGAACGCGGATATTTCGGAAGCCGACCTTCGCCGCCTGCTGCGCGCGGTGCGTGAGGCATGATCCCGCCGGGCGCACGGGTGCTGTTGCGGGCGGCGGCGGTGGATTTCCGTAAAGGACCAGAAGGATTGGTTTCCTTGGTTCGGGACGCCGGCGCCGATCCGTTCGACGGTTCCCTCTATGTTTTCCGAGCGAAAAGAGCCGACCGGATCAAGATCGTGTGGTGGGACGGTTCAGGTCTTTGTCTTTTTGCCAAGCGCCTCGAGCATTCGCATTTCTGCTGGCCGACAGCGGGGAGCCACGAGATCCGTCTGAGCTACGCGCAAGTCATGGCGCTGGTCGAAGGGCTCGATTGGAAGCGGGTTCGTGCGGTGGAGGCGCGGGCGCCGCAGAGCGCCGGCTGACCTTAGAAAGACGCGCTGGAAGCGTTGAAAAGTCCATAAAATTCGGGACTTTCAGCGATGAAAGCGGTACCCTGCGCAGCATGATCGAGCGCTTCGGCGAGCTTCCTGACGACGTCGATGAACTGAAGGCGCTGGCGCTCGACGCCTTGGCGCGCGTCGATCGTTCAGAGACCGACGCGCAGGCATTGCGTTCGCAAACATCGAGCCTGACGGCGAAGGTCGAGGATCTCACGCAAACTAATGCGGCGGCGAAAGCTGAGATCGATCGGCTGACCTCGATCATCAAGACGCTTCATCGCGACCGCTTCGGGAAACGTTCCGAAAAGCTCGGCGCCGACGACGCCGAGCAACAGAGCTTCGTGTTCGAGGAACTCGAAACCGGCCTCGCGGCAATCGACGCGCGTTTGGCGGCGAAGGCGGCTTCCAAGCCGCGCAAGGCGCCTCGCGACAAGCCGCGGTTTCCCTCGCATCTGGAGCGGGTCGAGGAAATCCTGGAGCCAGAGATCCCCGAGGAGCTCCAAGGCAAGGAGCGGGTCGAGATCGGGCGGGAGGAGAGCGTCAGGCTCGATGTCGTGCGCGCGCGCTTCCGGCTGATCGTGACGATCCGGCCGAAATACTCCTACAAGGACCCAGCCTCGATCCTGCAAGCGCCGGCGCCCGAGCACATTGTGGAAGTCGGCCTGCCGACGGAAGCGCTGCTCGCGCAAGTCGCGGTGTCGAAATACGCCGATGGGCTGCCGCTCTACCGCCAGGAGGCCATCTATCTTCGCGACGGCGTCGAGCTGGGACGTTCGCTGATGGCGCAATGGATGGGCGCGGTCGGTTTCCACTTCGAGCCGCTGGCGGCGCATGTGCTCGCGCGCATCCGCGAGGGCGAACGGATCTTCGCCGACGAAACGACGCTGCCCACGCTGAGCCCCGGCGCCGGGAAGACCAAGACGTCATGGTTGTGGGCCTATGCGCGGGATGATCGGCCGTTCGGGGGCGCGGGACCGCCGATGGTCGCCTATCGGTTCGAGGAGAGCCGATCCAGCGATTGCGCGGCGCGCCACTTGGGCGACTATCGCGGCATCCTGCAATGCGACGGCTATGCGGGTTATCGCAAGCTCGCGGGCGCTCCGCATTCCAATGGGCTGCGTCTGGCCGGATGCTGGGCTCATCTGCGCCGCCGGTTCTTCGAACTCCACGCCAACGGCGAGTCGATCGTCGCGACGGCGACGGTGGAGCAGATGAAGCTGCTGTGGGCCGTCGAGGAAGAGGTGCGCGGTCAGCCGCCGCAGGCGCGCCTGGCGGCGCGCAGGGCGACGTCGGTCGATATCGTGCAGGCGTTGTTCGATCTCTGGGAGCGCGAGCTGCCGCGCATCTCCGGCAAATCAAAATTGGCCGAGGCGATCCGCTACGCCCGATCGCATCGCGCGGTCCTCGGACTCTTTCTCGACGACGGCCACGTCGAAATCGATTCCAATATCATCGAGCGGGCGATCCGGCCTCAGGCAATTACGCGCAAGAACTCACTATTCGCCGGGTCCGCTGGCGGTGGGCGGACGTGGGCTTCCATCGCCACCATGCTTCAGACTTGCAAAATGAACGGCGTCGATCCCTACGCCTGGGCCCAGCAGACCCTCGAACGAATCGCCAACCGATGGCCCAACAAGAACATCGAGGCGCTCATTCCCTGGAATTTCAAGCCCACCGAGTGAACGGCGCCGGGTATGCGCTTACTCTCATGGCGCGTGGCGTCGACGTTCATGTCATCCAACCGTCGAGCGTTCCCGTTGAACGGCGCAAGCGGAGAGCCTTCTGGCTCCAGTTCCACGGCAGCAATTCATCGAGCGCATCGTCGGCCGAGACGGGGATCTTTGAAAGCGGCTTCGTCTACTTCGCGTTCAGTCCAATGCGGTGCCGGCGCTGATCCCCCCGCTCTCGGACGGGAGAAAGTCTTCGAAAAAGCAGTCTTCGAGCACATGGAGCACCTCGCGCAAGCGATTCGGTGCTCGATAACGAATCACAACAGATTCATCCGATTCAACTTCCTCCATCCCAAAATCAGCCCGCAGAGTCAGCTACCTGTGAGTAATTGAAAGCTACGCCGGAGGGTTACAAAGTATCCCACGATCTTCAAGAACCTCAATGATTGCCTCCATGGTGTTCTCAATCGAACCGTTAGCGTCGATGTCAATGACGTCGCACGCCGAATCGGCGATGCACTCATAGGTCCGTTTGTATAGCTCCACGACCTTGTGGTTCGGGACGACTTCGCGTTGATACCGGTGCATATTGCGAGACAAAACAGTGGCAAGCGGCGCCCGCAGTACCAGCACGACGTTACGAAAGCCGTGGCCCTCCAATGCGCTGGCCAAGAGCTCAAGCGAGCGTTCGGATGCGAATAGGTCGTCGATTAGCAGAACGCCGGTATCGAAGAATAATGTTGAGATGACCGCACGGATAGCCCGGTATTTTGTCTGGAGCTGCCGCTCTTCACCCTGCCATGGATAGGATATATGCGCGAAGGCATCGCCCCAAATATAGAAAAATGGCGTTAAGCCAAGCTTGGAATATAGCAAAGGCTTAAGTAACGCACATATTTCCGATTTCCCAATTCCGGGTGGCCCGGCAACGATAAGCGCAACTTTGTTCATTAACGGGTTCCAGCTTCAAGGGCTTGTAAGCGTTTAGCGGCCAGATAGCGCCACTTTTAACGCAATAACAGGGCGCATTGTGGCGCGTACCGTCGGCCCGTACGCAGCCAGTTAAGGCGAACGTGCTGCTCAATCAGTCCGCCAAGGACGATGTGCGGTAGTCCGAGCGAGCAACATGCTAGGATAGCACATTGAACGCTCATTCCGACTTCCATCACGGCAAACCTATAACCTCGAGCGCCATAGCGTTCGGCGATTGGCAACAGACGGACAGTCCACAAAATCATCCAATGTGCGCCAGTATAATCGACATGAAACACGCGAAAACCATCTTGGACTGGCGCATCCAGAGAGGCGAAATGGTCTATTTCACCGGTAAGTGGATCGAATCGACCGACGCGTTCAATGCTTCCGCGCTTGAGCTCGGCAAGCCACAGCTGCAAAGGATAAAATCCTCCTGCTGATGGAACCGAACGACGGCCGCCGGCAGTATAGCCGTAAGCTAAGCGTAGAATTTCAACGCAATCTGAGATTGCCGCTACGTCACCAGAGAACGCGCGCGACGATTTTCTTTTCGATAAAAGATCGTGAAGCGGTGACGGCCGCGGCATGGCCGCAGCGCATGGATTGGCGCTACTTGGCAGCGGAATCGCAGGACTTTCGTTGAACTCCGTGTAGGCGTCTTCGGTCAGTTTTTGAAGCCACATGGTGAGTCGAGAGGTCCTTCGGGCACTGAAGTAGTTCATTATCAACCTGCCGTAACGAAATATAGAGGCAGATGGTCGAAACTCTCGATAAGAGATTGCATGCGCTCATCTTGCATCGCTGGCGTCATAAAAGTCGCATACTCGTACGCGGTTGCTAGGACTAGATAGTACTGAGCCTGTTCTGCGACGTTAACAAGGAGGTTGCGGTAGCTTCTTCCATGTGGGTATCGCTGCCGATATTTCTCCCAATTGCCAGCTATCAGAAAGGTGAACAGACCCGCGGATGCGCGTTTTTGCCCTATAGCTATTTCGGCGATCTGATCGCGAAACTCTCCCATTTTAACACCAATTAATCGGTGGCTAGAGATGTCGTACTGGTAGATCCCTGCATTGTAGACGTTTTCTCCGTCAACAATATCTTGATAAACTATCATATAAGTTGTCAGGCAGCTGAACGCAGAGTCGTAGGCACCCTCCCGCGTGTCTGCCCGCTCGTACGCGTCCCGAGATTGTCTAGCGTAGCTATTCGCGTGCCAGAGGATAGACGACAGCTTTTCAATTGAAAATCTACCTCTATAAGGTTGAAAGGAGCGACGTGTCATCATGCCCCTCAAAACATCGTCCGGACCCAGGCGCCGTGGATGCGGTAACTTCCAGGAAACGCGGTTCAATTCAGACGAGACGCTCTCTCGAAGGTTATCGGGTAGACCAAAAATCGTTTGCTGATCGTCTCTCCCTCCGACGTCGACTGGATCATCCTGATAAACTATGTCGCGAGTATTAAGATGCAGTATGAGAGCGTCGATCCACCCGTGATCCGCCCAAAACTGAACACCATGTTTTTGGGACGTGATTTGGTCCGAACGAACCAGAACTCTTGCCTCTAAAAATTTCTGGATTTCAATCTCAGCTTGTTCGTGGTCGTAGACGTTCTGCTCAACCAAAAGTCGTTTGATCGCATCTAAGGAAGCCGGCGAATTTGTCGCGATGAGTTCGATCATTCTAAGCATCGCATCGGTTTCGACTTCTAATGAGAGCCCTTCAAGAAGGAGATCGGCGTGAAGGCGATTAGCATTCCGACGAATTTGTAACAGGGGTGTCAACTCATACATCGTCTCGACCCTCCGAGGAAAAAATCACAAATCCAGCCATCACCGATTCCTCTAGCGGGTCTAGCAGCAATAATGATTCGACCATCGACTCCGGTAAGGAATAGCTCGCTGAAAATCTTAGCCCCAACAGGCGAGATCCGATCGAAAGATTCGCTAGGATATGACCAACGTCGAAGTGCATGACGCGGTAACTTCGCGGTTCGTGGTAGCGATGCATGCTGCGCGCAAACCGGCATGTTAAAATAACACCGATTCCCTTCAGTGCTTTTCGGGCACGAGGTAGGATGCAGCAGAGGCTAAAAAGCTGCTCAACAGCGGATCGCTTCAAATCCAAAATATCCAAACGGTGATGCTGAACATTGTAGTGGTAAACACCCCTTTCGATATCCAGATCATCATCGTTCACGACAATATACACCTCGACCGGATGCCGCGCTCCCCCGGAAGGAACTGGCTTGCGGATATGCTCGCCTGTCACCAACATATTTACGGTACCGGTTTGCGCGACAGAGCAATTGATCAAAAAATTGATCTTGTCGAGGTTGATCGGTCTCGATATATTAGGAACACGTCGAGCAAAAGCGGTCGATCCGTCAACTTGACATTCGAAATGGCCTAGCGGGACATCTGTGCTCAATTCCAAAGATGGATCAGATCGAAGCGCCCGATGATAATTTGGAGGAATAGGTTCGTTTCGGAAATTGAACTCCATCATTGCTTCGTCGGCGCGGACTCCTTCTCCCGTGCGATAGTCGAGCTTTTGCAAACGTGCCGTTGCAAGGTGAAACCAAGCCGCCAATTCGATCGATTGAGATGACGTTGACGGGAGGACTGTTAGATAGCGCGAGCTGTCGCGGCGCTCGTCCGGACGAGGAATCAGAAGTCCGACTTCTATAAGAGCTCTTGCCGCAGCCCTGACCAGATCTACGTCGCAACTGGCGTTTTGCGCGACGATTTTTTCAATTTCGACTAAAGGCTTTGGAACGGAAAGCGATATCCAGAAATAATAGAATAGTGAGTATTTAGCTGGCGATGTATCCCAGGCTAATCCGTCATAATATCGGTAAAAATATGCGTTTGCCCCATCGTATCTATAGGTCATAGTATCACAAAAACCGTAATCTGCCTCGTCAGACACAAGAATGCCTCCAAAGAGAAACCCTCTGCAAAAATCCCGACTTAACCGGGGTCAAGTCGGGAGATTCTGACCCGAAAGTCTGATCAGCCGCTCGTAACGCAGCCCTGACGATTGACAGCTACGACGCGAGTAGAGGATTTGCGGATAGCCGCTCGGAAAGCTTCGGTCATCTTTTTCTTGTCTGAAACTCGAACCTTGGTTTCATTTGTGGAGGTCGTTGCACTGGCCTGACGTTGGTTTTTCATAGGAATTTCCTCCGAAGACAAATTGATGTGTGCCTCAAACTGAGTGTGAGACAACCTTACCTACGTAACAAAGTGGATTAACTCTGTCAAGATAGGAGAGTTATGGCTCTCTCGAAATTTTGCGGGTCTAGGTTCCGAACCGCCGGCGATCGCCTTGCGGTCCTTGTATGAGGCGAATTCCATTGAGTTTCGAATGAGATGCACGATGCAGGTCTGCGCGGTCGTCTGCGGAAACACCGTATTGATCGCCTCCGGAAAGCCCTTCATGCCGTCGACAACGGCGATCAGAATGTCGCCGACGCCGCGGTTCTTCAGCCGTTCTTATTCATGACGGGGCTGTTCGAAGGCTGGCGAGCGTAGCATAGACGTTTGAAACGGCGTAGGATTCGGTTGCTTACACCAGCCCTTTCCGCATCCCTCGGCCTGCCACGCCCGCCATGACCGACGATACGTTTCCCGCCTTCTCCTTTCCAGCCGTCCAAGGCAAGAAAGTCACAGCCGCTTTCGATGGCGGACGCATCTCCTCTGACGGCGGCGTCCTGCTGCTCGCCATGGCGGAGCGCCGGCTCGGCGTGGCCGAGCGGCTGGCGCGCTGCTTTCCCGATCGTCGCGATCCCGCGCGCATCACCCACACGTTTGCCGATATGATCCGCGCCCGCATCTTCGCGATCGGCTGCGGCTATGAGGACGCCGACGATCTCGACTTTCTACGCTCCGATCCGGCGTTCAAGCTCGCCTGCGGACGCCTGCCCGACACGGGCCGCGATCTCGCCTCGCAGCCGACGCTGTCGCGGCTCGGGGACCGCGCGGGGGCATTCGGCTTTTTCACCGCTTCGAGGACCGCACTTTCTGGGACGCGTTGGAGGGACAGGAGAGACGAGAGGGGCGTGTCGCCCCGTCGTTCACGGGCCGCCGGTCATGAGCAGCGCCGCCGGCAAGGAACAGAAAAGGTCGGCCTCGGGACAGGCTGCGGCGAAAGCGAGGCGCACGCGGCTCGCGGTCTCGATCACGCGGGCGGCGATTTTCAGCAGCCGCAGGCGCAGCGTCGAGAACTCGGCTTTCGCCAAATCGCGCGGAGCCGGAATGGCGTCGCAGACGCCGAGCATCAGCCAATAGGCGGCGGTGTGCAGGACGAGGCGAACCTGATTGGCGAGCGCCGAACGACACGAGGTTCGGTCGGAGCAAAGCTGCGTCTTGTGAAGCTTGATGAGGTTCTCCGCCTGTCCGCGCGCGCAGTAGAGACTGTCGTAGAGCCATTGCGGCGCGCCATATGGGAGATTGGTGACGACAAAGCGGATATCGAGGCCGAGCCGCGTCGCTTCGATGCGGGCGATCGCGCGCCGTTCCCTGTCCCAGGACTTGGCGCGATGGCGCTTCTCGGCATAGCCGCGCACGACGTCCTTGTCATCGAAGGCACGCTCGACGCGGACAGCGTCCGCCGTCTCGTCGACTTTCTTGGACAGCGGCTTGGTTCCGGGAAGGCCGAAGACGTAATCGACGCCGTGATCTTCACACCAGACCATCGCCTCGGGCCGCGCATAGTGCCCGTCGCCGCGAAACAGGATGCGGGTCACCGGCCAAGACTTGCGAATATGCCGCACGAGCCGGCGCAGATGCGCTCTCACCTCGACGCCGGACGGCGTCTTGCCCGGGCGCAGGATCATGGCGACGGGGCGGCTCTTCTGCGTGTCATAGATATGGATCGGCAGAAAGCAGCGCTCGTCATAATGGGCGTTGAACAGCGACAATTGCTGATGGCCATGCGCGATGTCGCACGTGTCGTCGATGTCGAGCGTGACGGAGGACCGCGGCTCGTCGTAGGAGGCCATCCATTGGTCGACGAGTGCATAGGTCAGGTGGATCACATCGCGCAGGGCTGGCGCGTTCTCGAGCCGCACGGCTCGACGACGCATCGTCATGAATAAGAACGGTCAGCTCGTTCATCACCCGAAGCCAGAATTTGGCGCCCTCCGAGGTCTCGATCCAAAGCCCCAGAATGTCCTTCGTTCCGTCCGGCGTGGCGCCGAGCGCGACATAGACCGCCTTGTTGCGGACCAGGCCCTCATCGCGGATTTTGACGCGCAGGGCGTCGAAGAAAACCAAGGGATACATCGCCTCGAGCGGCCGGTTCTGCCATTCGGCGACGGTCTCCAGCACGGCGTCGGTGACCGTCGAGATCAGATCGGGCGAGACCTCCAGGCCGTAGAGCTCGAGCAAATGACCCTGGATCTCGCGCACCGTCGTGCCGCGCGCATACATCGACACGATTTTCTCGTCGAAGCCAGGGAAAGCGGCGCTGATAGCGCGCGATCAGCTTGGGATCGAAGCTCCCCTCCCGGTCCAGTGGGACCCTGATGTCGATCTTCGACGTCTCGGTCAGCACGGTCTTCTTCGAATAGCCGTTGCGGTGGTTCGCCTTGCCCGCCGCCGTCTCGCTTTCGAGATGGTCGTCCATCTCCGCGTTCAGAACCCGTTCCGCCAACGCCTTCTTCAGCTCATCGAACAGGCCATCCTTGGAAAAAACCTCATTCGGATCGCGTCCCGACAGCAATTGGTCCAGTGTGTCCTTCTTGATTGCCATAGCCCGCCTCCTGCGGTTCTACTATGGCCCCACACACAAGATTCCTGACAGTCCCGTGTTTTTAAACTCATCGCGACACGGTTGACCTTTTCGGACGATCGTCGCGCTGACGCTATCCTCAGCGGAATGCAAACTTGCTCCAGAGCCCGGCTTTTAGCCCGACATGCAACGCGGCGAATGACGCTTGAACGTGTCCGAAGACACCTGTATGTCTTTAAAAAAAGGTATCTGAAGCACCCGCTTGAGCAGTGATAATCTGGGGCGAATGACCGGACAGCTTCGTTTGCCTGCCACGCGGGTTACCTTTTGCCTAGTTTCATCATTAGATAGGAGGTTGATTTTAATGCCAAAATCGTTCGAAATCAAAGCGCCACTGGAGCGCTTCATAGTTTGGTTGTCCGACGTCGAGAGCAGCGGCGCGCCGGATAAAGGACTAGAGCCACATTACGTTCGGTTTGCATTGATCACCGGGTCGTTGGCATTGCCATCGCCCGCTTGCTGCAAACCGAACTGACAGACGATTTGTCTGATCTATTTTGCAAGCTTTCGGCGGAATACACACATGATATTTGGCATTACCAGGCAAAACACGTGGCGTTAAGAAATTTCTTAGCTCAACTTCCCGCGGCTGGGGAAGGTTTTATCCTACTGAAAGGCACCACTGTCGCCCATCTGGCGGACGACCTGTTTTTCGTCGGGTGGTCGGGAGATTCTGATTTAATTCTATCCGATCCCGATGCAAGTCTTTCAATCCCGCGTCTGATTGCCGATGCCCATGAGTATAAAGCTCCGGTTCAACATGAAGTGATCAACGTTCAAGTCAACGGAAATCGCTTTGATTTCCATAAATTTTTCCCCGTTTGGACCAGCGTGGGCGCGTCTCTCGGAATAAATGAATTCCTTCCGGGTACCTCTGTACATTACCATTCTGCGAACGTTGAGTTATGGAAAATTCAATACGAACAGCTTCATGCTCATAGACATCTTTGTACGGCGGAGTGCGCATATCTTGATGTTGCGATGGCTGCTTTCATTCAAATCACACATCTGTACCGTGACCTAATCCGGTTGTTCATTCCATGGCTATATCACCGAACAAGGATAAGGCTCCAGGAGCTTTTATATATACACAAATTATGTAGTTTACCATCATTCGATAAGACCGCGTTTATTCGGCTTACGAATATGTTTGGCGCAGCCGATCAGGTCCACATTGTGGCGAGTTATATCTTCGCGCTCACCCGGGACGATCATTTGTTAAAAATAATTGATGCTCATTCGATTGTCCCTAACATTTATTCAGAACATGATTATGTAGCATACGTCTGGTATGGATTTTCGTTTAAGTTTCGCGTAACTTTGAGCGACTTGCTTTTGGGAAAGCTATCGGCGACATCGATGGTGCGACGTATTCCATGCAACTCTATTTTGCGGGCAAAAGAAGTGCGTTTGTCTTCAGGCGCGGGAGATATTATCCATCTACATGGCAATATCACTAAAGTTGACGTCGCAATATGCTTTTCTGAGACTACGTGGTTCGAAATTTCTATGTATACTAGTGATGCGTTAGCTGCGCCGGTCGCTGCTTTCATTTCCTTTGGAGATCATTGTTTCCAAGTTTCATTCGACGATGCGGCTCGCCATACGACAGGCACCACACACGTAATGCAAAAAAGGCTGGATGTTGAAGAGGATGGGTATCGCGCAGCTTTCGAATTAGGGTATTCATTAGCGAGTGATTCCGCAAGACTTCCGGAGACCGCTGTCGTGGCGATCGGAGAACTTTCCGCTGGACACCGGTTGGTCCGAGGTGCGCTCATTGCGCTTGAGATTGTGACGTAATACGGAATCCGACCGATTGACTCGGGATTGAACGAAGCCGCTATCGCGGCGGGAGCCGCGAGGTCGCGTTATTGGCCTCCTGTTTGAGAGGATTTGGGCGTTGCAACGTAAGCGCACACCCGGCGCCGTTCACTCGGTGGGCTTGAAATTCCAGGGCATGAGCGCCTCGATGTTCTTGTTGGGCCATCGGTTGGCGATTCGTTCGAGGGCCTGCTGCGCCCAGGCGTAGGGATCGACGCCGTTCATTTTGCAAGTCTGAAGCATGGTGGCGATGAAAGCCCACGTCCGCCCAGCGCCAACGGACCCGGCGAATAGTGAGTTCTTGCGCGTGATGGCCTGCGGCCGGATTGCCCGCTCGACGATATTGGAGTCGATTTCGACGCGGCCGTCGTCGAGAAAGAGTCCGAGGACCGCTCGATGCGATCGGGCGTAGCGGATCGCCTCGGCCAATTTCGATTTGCCGGAGATGCGCGGCAGCTGGGACTGTCAGGAATCTTGTGTGTGGGGCCATAGTAGAACCGCAGGAGGCGGGCTATGGCGATCAAGAAGGGCACATTGGACCAATTGCTGTCGGGACGCGATCCGAAGGAGGTTTTTTCCAAGGATGGCTTGTTCGATGAGCTGAAGAAGGCGCTGGCGGAACGGGTTCTGAACGCGGAGATGGACGACCATCTCGAGAGCGAAGCGGCGGCGGGCAAGGCGAACCACCGCAACGGCTATTCGAAGAAGACCGTGCTGACCGAGACGTCGAAGATCGACATCAGGGTCCCGCGGGACCGGGAGGGGAGCTTCGATCCCAAGCTGATCGCGCGCTATCAGCGCCGCTTTCCCGGCTTCGACGAGAAAATCGTGTCGATGTATGCGCGCGGCATGACGGTGCGCGAGATCCAGGGCCATTTGCTCGAGCTCTACGGCCTGGAAGTCTCGCCCGATCTGATCTCGACAGTCACCGACGCCGTGCTGGAGACCGTCGCCGAATGGCAGAACCGGCCGCTCGAGGCGATGTATCCCTTGGTTTTCTTCGACGCGCTGCGCGTCAAAATCCGCGACGAAGGCCTGGTCCGCAACAAGGCCGTCTATGTGGCGCTCGGCGTCACGCCGGACGGAACGAAGGACATTCTGGGGCTTTGGATCGAGACCTCGGAGGGCGCCAAATTCTGGCTTCGGGTGATGAACGAGCTGAAGAACCGCGGCGTCGGCGACATACTGATCGCCGTGGTCGACGGCCTGAAGGGCTTTCCGGAGGCGATCAATGCGGTGTTTCCGCAGACGACCGTGCAGACCTGCATCGTGCATCTCATTCGAAACCCGATGGAATTCGCCTCATACAAGGACCGCAAGGCGATCGCCGCCGCGCTGAAGACGATCTATCGCGCCCCGACCGCCGAGGCGGCCAAAGAGGCGTTGGAGGCCTTCGACGGCGGCCATTGGGGCAAGAAATATCCGTCGATCGCGCAGGGCTGGCGGCGCAATTGGGAGCAGGTCATCCCGTTTTTCGCCTTTCCGATCGCGGTACGGCGGATCATCTACACGACGAACGCCATAGAATCCTTGAACGCGAAGCTGCGGCGCGCCGTGCGGACGAGAGGGCATTTTCCGACTGACGATGCGGCGATGAAGCTCCTCTATCTCGTCTTGCGCCAAGTCGCCGGGGAGTGGAAAATGGCGCCGCGCGAATGGTGCGAGGCGAAAAATCAATTCGCCATCATGTTCGACGATCGCTTCGTCGCGGCGTGATGGAAACCCGGCCCCGCACACAAGATTCCTGACAGTCCCCCAAAGCGTTTTTCCGTCGTGCGTTCGCGCGCCACGGACGGCCGCCGCGCAAAATCACTCTCGACGGATATCAGGCGTCACATCGGGCGGCGCCCGCCATGCGGCGATCACGATCGCCGGCGTCGAACTCATGCATCGCATCAGGAAGGGTCAATTCGCGCTGAGCAGATTTAGAGCCGCCGGGACGACTGCGCCCGAAATCTGGAGTGCGGTGCTCGCTGCTTGATCCTAACGAACTGCCGGACCCATCGCGTAGCTATCGGCAATAATTGCACCGCAACCCGCCAAGAGACTGGATCAGGTCTTTTCCGAACGCGGTCATCTCTTCTTCCTCGCAGCCTTGATCGCCTCGTCGAGCGTCGCGGCGGCCCGATTTCTCGGGGGGCAGATCGGCTTTTCGTTCGTCGGGTAGATCGGCAGCGCGTAAAGCGGGATCAAATCATCGAGAAAAAGTAGACCACCCACGCGCCGCCACGTTTGCCTCTCCCCGGAGCCGTAAATCTCACTTTGCGCACTCCGCCGGTGTTAGGGATCACGGAGCTGGCGAACGGGTTTTCGGCAAGGAAGGAGATGAGTTCGGCCTTCTCATCCGCGTCGAAAAGTTCCTCCGCCTGCCGCGTGAAGGTCGGGGTTTCCGCCGCCGTTTGCATAAAACGACGTAACCCATTGGGTTCGCTATGTCAATAAACCGGGTTCGAGAGCAGGAAGGATCGAACGCCCCCTTTTGTCGAGTCGCCCGGAGGAGTTTCACCCCCGGGCGCTCCCAGAACCGTGCATGAACCTCTCGACTCACACGGCTCCCGATGTTCGGCCGTTGCCATG
Organism: Methylosinus sp. H3A; assembly: GCF_015709455.1. NCBI lineage: Bacteria > Pseudomonadati > Pseudomonadota > Alphaproteobacteria > Hyphomicrobiales > Methylocystaceae > Methylosinus > Methylosinus sp. H3A. The sequence continues at coordinate 58,936 of NZ_JADNQW010000002.1, read as the reverse complement.
ACATAGATGCCAGTGGGCGAAGAGCTCGGGGTTCGCCCGACGTAGCCGGTCGAACCAATCTCGCGCCCCTTTGGTCTGATGCCGCATCCGCTTGAACTTGCGGCGCGCCCATCGAATGACCGAAGCAGCTTGCGGTGGCTTGAGATCAGCACCTGATTGCCGAACTCGAAGGGCCCTCCTTCATCTCTCGTACAGTTGAGCGCCACCGATACTCGCGACGGCGCGCTCGTGACACACGACCCCTTGCAGACCTGTCGCGCCGATAGGCCCAACGTCGGGTTACGCCGAAAGGCGACATTCCCGGGCCGGGCGTCATGTAGCGGCTGCCGGATGTCCCTCCGTCGTGTTGCCGTTCTGCAAATGGAGAAGATGTTTTCGCTTATGCTGACGCCAATCGGGGCCTCGCGCCAGGCATTCGAACGGGCTGGCGAACCACAGAAATTTGTGACGCTACCCTGGGGTCATTTCGTTCCCTATAGCGAGAACTTCGCCCAGTCCGATCCAGCGGCGCGCGACGAGTTTTGCATCTCTAGTGGCCCACGTCTCCACTTGATCCTCGTCTGGCTTAGCCGGCTCAAATTGGTCTTTCAGACGCTGGAAGGTGTCGGGAGCGATTTAAAGGCTTCCGTTACCGGAGAGGAGAGAATTTTTCGGGGGTGAGCAATACCGTCTCCACGCAGGAGAGCCAAGCGATGTCGAAACCCGCCATGTCCGCCTTGAACAGATCGCTGGCCATATAGCGATCCGAGGCCGCCTTGGAATCGACGCCTTCGGGATAGTCGACGAGCGCGACGACTTTCGCCGGATCGCTCGCGACGGTAAACACGCCATGCGTGACGATCCCGAAGACTTTCAGGCTTTCGATATGCTTGATCCAAATCTTGCGATAGGCCGTGGCGGCCTCGGCGGACTTCAGCGTGTAGATGCGCATTTCATAGGTCTTCATGGATTTTCTCCGCTCGATGCCGCGTGATCGGATGCTCGCTACGACATCGGTCCAGGCCATGGCGGCAACGCCTCGTCGCTCGACTGGCGGCCACCGGGCGGCGGAAACGCCGACTCGTCTCCCCGGACGCTCGTTTGCGGAGCAGGTCGAGCCTGCCGAGCTCCCTTGCTCAAGGCGCGACCCTCGAATAGCCGGCGATCAATTCCTGCATGATGACGCTCGCCGGCAAGATGGCGTCGAGCAGCCCGAGATTCTGGCCGACGACGAGGCTGCCGTTCTCGACGTCGCCGTCGACGGCCGCCCCGCGCAAGACGCCACGACCGATCTCGCGGATGCGCTCCGCGGCCTCTTCGGGCGGCAGTTCCCGTTCGAGGCGCAGCATTTCATCCGTCAGCCGGTTGCGGATGCCGCGCACCCCGTCGCCGGCGCTGACGCCGGTCAGAACGGTGTCGCCTTCCCCGGCGGCGACGATGGCGTTCTTGTAGTTGGCGTGGATCGGGCATTCCTCGGCCACCAGGAAGCGGCTTCCGACCTCGACGCCGGCGGCGCCGAGCATGAACGAAGCGGCGACGCCGCGTCCATCGGCGACGCCGCTCGAATTGATCACGGGGATGGAAACGGCGTCGACCACCTGAGGGATCAAAGTGAACGTGCCGGTGAAGCCGAAGATGTGACCGCCGCCGTCGTACCCCTTGACCGACACGAAATCGACCCCTGCCGCTTCGAACACTTTGGCTTCCGACACCGAGGACGCCTTGCCGATCGTCGCGGCGCCGTGGCTCCTGAGCGCTTCGACGTAACGCGGAAGCGTGTCGAAATAGGCGGGGAACGTCTCGATCTCGACGACCCTGATTCCTTGGCGCAGGGTGATTTCCAGCAGCTTGTCGGCGTCGGGCAGGCAGGTGATGATGTTGACGCCGAAGGGCGCCTCCGTCAGGGCCCGAGCCGCGCGGATCTCGGCCTCGAAGACGGCCGGCGGGCAGAAGCCGAGCCCCATGATCCCCAGCCCGCCGGCGTTGGAAACGCTCGCGGCGAGCCTGCTGTCCGACGCCCAGGCCATCGGCCCTTGCAGGATCGGATAGCGAATGCCGAGCTTGTCGCAGACAACATTGCTCATGATCCCCTCTCGCCTAGCCTGACGACGGCGTCGTTTGTGGGATTTGACGGGCGCGCGCAGTGTGTCTCCGCGTCGCGACCCTCTCTTCGGAAACATCGCGCCCCGTCTAAGTGAACGGGTTGGTTTTCTATTTTCATCGCAAAAGGCTATCAATATCCAACCTAACCGTCAACTAGTGAACGATGTCGTTCAGTTACAGATATAGAATGAGGATCGCAATGGCGGAGCCCGGCAGGCCGAAAGTCAGGACGAGAGGACCGCGTACGGTCGAGCGCATCGTCGAGGCGGCTCACCGGCTGTTTCTCAGCCGGGGCTTCGCCGAAACGACGATGGAGGCGATCGCCCAGGAAGCCGGCGTCAGCAAGGCGACGCTCTATGCGCATTATGGCAGCCGGGATGAACTGTTCACGGCTGTGATCTGGTCGGCCGGCGACCGGTTTTCATCCGGCCTGGTGTCAGGGCTGACGGGCGCCGCGGATTTGAGAAGCAAAATGGAGCGTCTCGCCGGAGCGGTGCTCGATCTCTTGCTGTCGCCCGACGTGGTGGCCACGAACCGGATCGTCGCAGCCGAGGCCCGGCGCTTTCCCGAACTCGGCAAGCTCTTTTACGAGAACGGGCCGGACAGGCTGATGGCGCGACTGGCGGAGGTGTTCGAAACCGCAATGGCGGCGGGCTCGCTCCGCCGGTCCGCTCCCCGCGACGTCGCCAAGCATTTCATCGGCCTGATCCGTGGCGACCTTCAGTTGCGGGCCATGCTCGGCGACGAGTCGGCATTGTCGGCGACCGAGCGCAACCGCGCGATCGCCACCGGAGTTGGCGTTTTTCTCGCCGCCTATGCTCCGGCGGAGCCTTTCCGAGAGAGCTGATCGTCGACGGCCAGGCCCCCATCGGCCGCTTGTCGGTCCGCCGCCGCTGCGCGGCGGGCGTTGAACGATCTCGGACCTCGAGAGAGGCTGCCGTCGAGACCGGCGGCAGCGCCCGCTGATCCGAGCCGACCAGCGTCGAACAACCTTGGCGTTTCCGACCTGCCGCGATAGCGCGAACTTGCCCGTGTTTTCTAGCGCCGAGGCTCTTGACCCGACAGCCCATGCGCTGTATGTATGTATTCACTTACTTACTTGAGGGACGACATGCACTCCACCGACATGGTCCGCAAGCCGCGAGCCCGCGACCGCCAAGCCACTCGCGACGCTCTGATCGCCGCCGCAGCGACGGCGATCGCCGAATGCGGCTACGAGGGAGCGACGACGCGCGCCATCGCCGACGCGGCAGGATGCTCGGAGGCCCTGATCCAGCGATATTTCAGCGGCAAGGAAGGCCTGCTGCTCGCGGTTCTCGACAAGGAGGATGACCGCTCCGACGCGGCGCTCTTCCTGGGGCGCCCGCTTTGTTCGACCATGGCGCAAGAAGCGCGCGAGATGCTCGCACATGCGGTCGAGAAAATCTCGGAACGTTCGGACCGAATTCGCATCGTGATCTCGAGAGCCCTGCTCGATCGAGCCTTCAAGGCGCATTTCAACCGCATCTGGATCCGTGAAGATATCAGGAGCGGCCTCGAGTCGCGGCTCGCTCTCTATGTCCATGCTGGAATTGCCGAAGCTGATCTCGATGTCGGCTCCGCCGCCGAAATGCTGCTGAGCCTGGGCTTCGAGCTGGGGTTCGTCCATCGCGAGGTTCTCGAGACCTCACCCGAAATGACGAGACGGCTTCTGGAACAGTTCGCGGACATGTTCGGTCGAGCCGTTTCGGCGCCGCTCAACCGCGGATCGCCCGCGGAGGCCCAGAAAGGCGCTGAATGAGGGGCCTCGGCTTCTCCGAAGCCCCACCACGAAAAAATGCCATGTTTTCCGCACTCTCTCGAGCAAAGCCGCACATGATCCCGACGCATCGCCGAATCCCTTCGTCGCCCTTGATCGTCACGAATTCTGAAGCACGGATTTCGCGATCGGCCGCAGCAGGCCTGTTCGGCGCTTTCTTTGCGCTGCTTTCTATGGCGGTCGCTGCGAGCTGCGAACAAGCGCTGGCCGCAGAGCCGGCGCGTCCGCCTGCGCAGGCGGGCTATGTCGTCGTCCATCTCCAACCGATCACGCGCGTGACGGAGTTGCCTGGCCGCACGACCGCCGTCCTGACCGCAGAGGTGCGGCCCCAGGTCAATGGTGTCGTCCTGAAACGGCTTTTCGAAGAGGGCAGCCAAGTCAAAGAAGGCCAGCAACTCTATCAGATCGATCCGGCTCTCTACCAAGCGGCCTATGACAGCGCGGTCGCCACATTGGCGCGCAATCAGGCGACTCTCCAAGCGGCAAACGCGAAAGCCGCTCGTTACAAGGCGCTGTCCTCCATGAAAGCCGTGAGCAAGCAAGACGTCGAGGACGCCGTGGCCGCGGCGCAACAAGCGGAGGCCGATATCGCCATCGCCAAAGCGAGCATCTCCCAGGCGAAGATCAATCTTTCCTATACGAAAGTTCTGGCGCCCATCTCCGGCCGTATCGGTCGATCCACAGTCACGCCGGGCGCGCTCGTGACCGCCAATCAGAGCAATGTCCTCGCGACGGTCACGCAGCTCGACCCGATCTATGTCGACGTGACGCAATCGGCGACGACGCTATTGCGTCTGCGGAAGGCGCTGGCGAGCGGCGAGATCGAAAGCGTCGGCCGTGGCGCCGCGAAGGTCACTTTGAAGCTCGAAGACAACAGCACATACGATGTCGCGGGAAAGCTGCAGTTTTCGGAGGTCACCGTCGACGAGGGGACGGGCACGGTTCTCATGCGGGCGATTTTCCCCAACCCTAAACACCTCCTGTTGCCGGGCATGTATGTGCATGCCTCCCTTCAGGAAGGGGTGGATCGAAACGGCGTTCTGATACCGCAGCAAGCAGTCTCGCGCAATACGCATGGAGACGCGACCGTCCTACTGATCGGAGACGACAACAAGGCGAGCCTGCGCATCATACAAACCGGTCAAGCGATCGGCGATCAATGGATCGTCGTCGGCGGCCTTCGCGCGGGCGAGCGCGTGATCGTCGACGGATTGCAGAACATACGTCCGGGCGATGTCGTTCAACCCATCGCAGTCGAAGACGCGGCAATCCGCGCCGACAAACCGTCCTGACGTTTCGCCGAGGGGATTCCATCGATGTCACGTTTCTTCATCGACCGTCCGGTCTTCGCATGGGTGCTCGGCCTGATCGTGATGCTGCTCGGCGGCATCTCGATTTTTCGGTTGCCGATCGCGCAATATCCCAGCATCGCTCCGCCTCAAATCTCGATCACGGTCACCTATCCGGGAGCCTCCGCTCAGACGGTCATGGATACGGTGGTCAGACCCATTCTCCAACAAATGTCCGGCCTCGATGGCTTGGAATATCTTCTTTCGACCGCCCAATCGAATGGATCGATGGAAATCGACCTGACATTCGTGCAAGGCACGGATCCGAACATCGCGCAGGTGCAAGTTCAGAACAAGCTTTCTCTCGCCCAGCCGAATCTGCCGACCGAGGTCACCCAGCAGGGGATCAAGGTCAACAAATCCGTCAAAAGCTTCATGATGATCGTCGGCGTCTATTCCGAGGACGGCGCGATGTCGGCCATCGACATCGACGACTATGTCTCTTCCAACCTCAAGGATCCGTTGACGCGCATCACCGGCGTCGGCGACTTCACCTCGTTCGGATCCGAATATGCCATGCGCATCTGGCTCGATCCGGACAAGCTCAACAAATATTCGCTGACCGTCGGCGATGTCACGAGCGCGCTCACCGCGCAGAATGTGCAAGTCTCGTCAGGAGAGCTCGGCGGACTGCCGGCCAGCCGAGGCAATCGGCTCGACGCCGCCATCATCGGGCCGGCCCGACTCGAAACGCCCGAGCAATTCGAGAACATCTTGCTCAAAGTGAATCCGAGCGGCTCACAGGTGAGATTGAGGGACGTCGCGCGCGTCGAGATCGGCGCGCAGTCCTATTCGACAGCATCGCTCTATAACGGCAAGCCCTTCGGCGCTCTCGCGCTCAAGCTCGCCCCGGGAGCCAACCAGCTTTCCACGGAAGCAGCCGTGCGCGCCGAGCTGGACCGTCTCGAAACATTTTTCCCTCCCGGCCTTAAACTCGCCTATCCGCTCGACACCGAGCCCTTCATCACGCTTTCCATCGAGGAGGTGGTGAAGACGCTTTTCGAGGCCGTCGCGCTGGTCTTCGTGGTCATGCTCGTCTTCCTGCAAAACTTTCGCGCGACGCTCATTCCGACGATCGCGGTGCCGATCGTGCTGCTCGGCACATTCGGCGTGCTCGCCGCCTTCGGCTATTCGATCAATACGCTGACGATGCTCGCAATGGTGCTCGCCGTCGGCCTCCTCGTGGACGACGCCATCGTCGTCGTCGAAAACGTCGAGCGGCTCATGAGCGAAAAGGGCTTGTCGCCGCGAGACGCCACGCGCGCGTCGATGGACGAGATATCGGGAGCGCTCCTCGGCATCGCTCTGGTGCTTTCGGCGGTGTTTCTGCCGATGGCCTTTTTCGGCGGCTCGACCGGCGTGATCTATCGTCAGTTCTCGGTCACGATCGTGTCGGCGATGGCGCTCTCCGTGCTGGTCGCGTTGATTCTCACCCCGGCTCTCTGCGCGGCGCTGCTGAAAGAGCCGGCGCGGGAAAACGGTCCCAGGGCCGGCTTCTTCGCATGGTTCAATCGCGCATTCGCTCGCCTCACCGAGCGCTACGAGAACGGCGTCCACAATCTGATCGCGCGCCCGCGCGCGTTCCGGCTGATCTTCATGGCGATCACCGTGGCGGCGGTGGTGTTGTTCAACCGAATCCCGACCGGCTTTCTTCCCGACGAGGATCAGGCGCTCCTCTTCGGCCAAGTGACGATGCCGCCTGGAGCCACCGCCGAACAAACGGCGGCATTGAACAAGCAGCTGGCCGATTACCTGCTGACCGCCGAAAAGGAGAATGTGGAATCGGTGCTGACCGTCTCGGGATTCAATTTCGCCGGTCAGGCCCAGAACGCCGGTTTCGCGGCGATCAAGCTGAAGGATTGGTCGGAAAGACCCAGCCCACGACAGAGCGGCGCAGCTGTCGCCGGTCGCGCGATGCAACATTTTGCAGGGAGCCGCGACGGCCGAGTCTTCGTTTTCCAGCCGCCGGCCGTGATGGAGCTCGGCAATGCGACGGGCTTCGACCTTCAGCTCGAAGACCGGGGCCAACTCGGGCGTGACAAATTTCTCGCTGCGCGCGATCAATTGCTCGGAATGGCGGCGCAGGACGTCGCTCTTGCCGGCGTGCGCCCGAACGGGCTCGAAGATGCGCCCCAGTACCGGCTGAAGATCGACCGCGAAAAAGCCAACGCGCTCGGCGTCTCGGTGAGCGACCTCAACGCGACCATACAGGGCGCTCTCGGTTCGCAATATGTCAATCAGTTCTTGCGATCGGGACGCGTGAAGCAGGTCTATGTCCAGGGCGACACGGCTTCGCGAATGGCGCCGAGCGACCTCGCGCGTTGGCACGTGCGCAACTCGTCGGGCAAAATGGTTCCGTTCGACGCCTTCCTCGACGGCGCATGGACATTGGGCCCGCAAAAAATGGAAAGCTACAATGGTCTCACATCCTTTGAGATTCTCGGCGCTCCCGCGCCCGGCCATAGCACGGGTGAAGCCATGGCGGCGATGCAACGCCTCATCGAGAAGCTTCCTCCGGGCGTCGGCTACGAATGGACCGGCCTCTCCTATGAAGAACAGAAATCCGGCTCGCAGACAGCCGCGCTATACGCCATCTCCCTGACGGTCGTGCTGCTCTGTCTCGCCGCTCTCTACGAGAGCTGGGCGATCCCTCTTTCTGTCATACTGGTCGTTCCGCTCGGCGTCATCGGCGCGATCGTGGCGACATTGAGCAGCGGACTGGCCAATGACGTCTATTTTCAGGTCGGCCTTCTCACGACGGTCGGCCTCGCGGTGAAGAACGCGATCCTCATCGTCGAATTCGCAAAAGCTTTCTTCGACAATGGAGCCACGCTGGTGGAGGCCGCGATCGCCGCCGCCGGAGAGAGGCTGCGGCCGATCTTGATGACGTCCATCGCCTTCGTGGCCGGGACTCTGCCTCTCGTCTTCGCGACCGGCGCGGGTTCGGCCAGCCGCATCGCGATCGGCACGGCGGTCGTCGGCGGCATGCTCAGCGCGGCGCTTCTGGCAATCTTTTTCGTACCGGCTTTCTTCGTCTCGGTCTCGAGCGCTTTTCGGATCAGACCGAACCGAATTGTCGAGCCTCGAGCTCCCGTGGCGCGGGACATATCGAGCGAGCACTCATGGTGAAGGTAGCCCGTCCAAAACGGGCGCAGGCCTCGCTGAGGTTCGAGCCTCATCGACGGCGACGCCGGCGCATCGCGCGAATGCTGGCGATCTCTAGGTCTTGGACGACTTGATACGTCGGCATTGCGAAATCGGCGTAAATCCAATCCGGCTTCGATACGCCGGATTTCGATGTCCGCCTCATGCTCCTCGTCCGTGGCTGAAATCGCAGCGAGGATCCTGCCGGCGCGGGACCATCTCTATTTGGTGGTCGATCCCATTTTGAATTGGATTGCGGTCGGGAATTACCGCGCCGTCGTGGGTCAGGCGGTCTTTACCAACAACATCGTTTCAAATTTCTCCCTGGATCGCCTATGCGGCAATCGGCGGTGATGGGTAGGCATCGCGCGGAAAATCGCATCATAGCGTGAAATCGGCGGGGCTGGCGGTCCACGCCCGATGATAATGAGAACAAGTTTACGCTATAGCCCTCTAACGCCGCCAGCGTTCTGCTGCAATCGGATCAGTTTGCCGAGGAGCACAGCAAGCTGGCCTCGCTCCTGCTCATTCAGACCACTGACGATGCTTTGCTGATTTGCGATGTGAGCCTCTACCGTGCGATCGATCAACGCCAGACCATCGGCCGTAAGCGCCACCAACGTTCCCCGTTTATCCGCTGGATTGGACCTCCGCTCGACCAACCCGGCATTCTCCAGTCGGTCGATACGATTGGTCATGCTTCCCGATGAGATCATCGCTGCTTCATAGAGCGCGGTGGGCGTGAGCGCATACGGTGCGCCACTGCGCCGGAGCGTCGCCAGTACGTCGAACTCGCCGGGTTGCAGGCCGAATTCTGCAAATAGCGGATTGAGCCGATCCCGCGCGATCAACAGCGCCGCTTCACCCAGCCGTCCCAGCAGCACCATCGGTCCAGTATCGATATCCGGCCGTTCTCGGGCCCATTGTTCCGCAGCCATTGCAGCCCTGTCCATTTCGCGCACCTAGCTTGACGTCAAGATATATATCTCTATATAGAGATAATATCGGAAGCGGCGACCCTGACAAGGGCATAACGCGCGGAGACCGTCCGAAACATCAGGTCGGATGCTGTTTCTGGCCGCAATCCTGCTCGTCGGCATCAATCTGCGCCCGGCACTGGCCTCGGTCGGCCCACTGCTCGACGCGATCCAGAGCGACACGGGCCTTGGCGACATCGGCGCGAGTCTGTTGACCACGTTCCCGGTGTTGTTGATGGGCATCTGCCTGCTGGGGACGGCGTAGCTGCGCGGATGGATGGGAGAGCGGGCAGGCATCGCCTCCGGTGTCGTGCTCATTCTCCTTGCCTGCCTGGCCCGCTGGGTATGGCCGCAGGCAGTGGCGCTGGTGTTGACCGCCATCATCGGCGGTGTCGGCATCGCCATCGACCAGGCGTTGATGCCGGGCGTCATCCGCCGCCGGGCTGGTGTACACAGTGGACGCCAGATGGGCTTCTACTCCACCGCGATCATGGGAGGAGCGTTAATATCCAGTACGGCCTGCGCCTGGATCGGGCAGGTCTGGGGCTGGCCGACCGCGCTGGGCATCTGGGCGCTGCCAGCTCTCCTCGGGCTGGGCATCTGGCTTCTGGTGGCGCAGGGGTCGCAAGGGATTGTGAGATCGGTGTAACGCCGCTCGGTGCACCGTGCGCCGCGCGCCTGGTTGTTGATGCTCTTTTTCGGCCTCGGCACGGGGGCCTATACGCTCGTCCTCGCCTGGCTGCCGCCCTTCTATACCCAGCTCGGCTGGTCCGAGCAGGCGGCCGGCGCGATGCTCGGAGCCGTCACACTGGCGGAGGTGGTCGCAGGCTTTGCCGTGTCGCTATGGATCGATCGATCGCCGGATCGTCGCGCCGTGTTGTTCACTGCAATTGCAGCGCTGCTGGCGGGAATGTTCTGCCTCTGCGTCGCGCCACTGCAGCTTGCATGGGCGGCGGCGTCGCTGGCGGGGCTCGGCATTGGCGCGCTCTTCCCGCTCTCGCTGATCGTCGCAATGGATCACGGTGAGGATCCCGATCAGGCAAGCGCGCTCGCCGGTTTCGTCCAGGGCGGCGGCTATGTCCTGGCGGCCGCGCTGCCGCTGGTTGCTGGACTGCTGCGCCAGCATCTGGCGGACCTCACCCCGGCATGGTGGTTAATGGCGGGATTGTGCCTTGCGCTCGCGCTCATCGCCGCGCGCTTTCGTCCCGGCGACCGTCTCTTCCTTCCCCTCTGATGATAGGGGCCTTGCTACGGCCCTTTTACGACTCGCCTGTCGGCCCAATTATTTCTTCGAATTGGGCACCCGCCGCCCGAGCCTCCTTCTGCATGGCAATCGGCAGGGTGGCGACCACGAACGATAGTGATGATCACTAGGTTTGCGCTATAGCCCTCTCGGGCGCGACACCTTTGTGAAGAACGCGAGCGATCTTGACGCGACCGCTCGCGGGGAAAAACGGTCATCCCGGCAACTCAATGGCGCTGTTCGGGCGCAGCGCCGTCAAAAATGCCTCGTCATGGCTGACCACCAGAACCGCCCCGTCATAGGCCGCCAGCGCGACTTCCAGCGCCGCGATGCTGTCGAGATCAAGGTGATTGGTAGGCTCGTCCAGGATCAGCAGCATGGGTGGCGGCACGGCCCCAAGGGCGCAGGCGAGACCCGCGCGCAGGCGCTCGCCTCCGCTCAGTTCGCCCGTGCGGCGCAAGGCGTCGCCTGCGCGGAAGCCAAAGCGGGCCAGCGCCACATGGGCCGTATGGGCATCCGCCGCAGGATTCAGGCGCAGGAAATTCTCGCGCAGGGTCCGCGCCGGATCGAGTAACCCCACATGCTGATCCAGCAGCGCGAACGGAACCATCAGATCCACCAGCCCGCGCTGCGGCTCGATCTGACCCGTGATCATTTTAAGAAGCGTGGTCTTTCCGCTGCCGTTCGGCCCGGCAATGACGATACGCGCGGGGCCGGTAATAGTCAGCGACAGATCGCGAATAACAGGGCGGTCGGGATCATATCCGCCGCTCACACCGTCCAGCCGCAGCACCGTCTTGCCGGGCGGAAGGTCGGTCGAGGGAATGTCCATACGCAGGGGTTGCAGGACCTCGACCTTCTCACGGGCGGCGATCAGGGCCTCGTCTGCCGCCTCGCGCTGGGCATCGCGCAAGCGGGCGCCGGCTCCGCCCGAAGCCTCGGCCCGGCCCTTAGCGGCATCCATCAGGATTTTCGGTTGATCGCCCTTCGCCCGCGCCCTATGTCCGGCGCTGTCCTTGCGGGCCTTGCGCTCGGCGGCCTGTTGCGCGCGGCGAGCGACATCGACGCGGGTCTTCTCCGCATGGACCAGGCCGCGCGCAGCCGCGTCCAGTTCGCCATCCTTCCGTTGCCGGAAAGCACTGTAGTTCCCGCCATAACGGGTCGCGCCGAGCGACGTTAGTTCGACAATGGCGTCCATTTCCTCCAGAAGCTCGCGATCATGGCTGACGATGATCGCCCCGCCGGTCCAGCCTCGGATAAGGTCGATCACCGCCCTGCGCCCAACACGGTCGAGATTGTTCGTCGGCTCATCCAGCAACAGGAAATCCGGCTCGGCAAAGATCAATGCGGCAAGTGCTGCGCGGCTGCGCTGGCCACCAGAGAGCGTTATCATCGGGGTCTGCGGCTCGACGGAAAGGCCGCAACGCAACAACGCGGTCTCGATCCGCTCGGACAGTGTCCAGTCCGCGTCGGTTAGTTCGGCGGCATCTGCAAGTCCCGCCTCGGCCCGGTCAAGCAGATGGAGCGCGTCAGCAACACTGAAGAGATCGGCAATGGTCTCATCCGGGCGCTCTATCGCGTCCTGCCGCATCATTGCAATGGAGCCGGTGACCCGCACCTGACCCGAGGCCGGTTGCAGATCGCCTGCGATAAGGTGCAGAAGCGTGCTCTTGCCGGTCCCGTTGCGTCCGACGATTCCGGTGCATTCAGGGCCGAAGGTCAGGTTGACGTCAGTGAAAAGTGGCGTGCCGTCAGGAGTGGACCAGGACAGGCCGGACAGAGAGACGGATGCAGGCATGGGATAGAACTTCTCGCAGCGAAACCAAGGGGGGTGAAGGCGGCGAGGTTCAAGTCCATGTCGATGGTGTCTCCAATTTTCGAAGTTAATCGCGCTCAAAATAGGAATATTTGGATTTTTTGCAAGGTCCGCACGAATATGGGCAATACTTCTTTGCGAACGTTGCGGTAAGCTGGTTCCGGCATGAACTGTCTTTGCGCGGTAGCCCGCGCGACGGCGGGCCATGTCCGACAAAGATGAGAACTACGTCTGCGCTACAGTCCTATGACGCCGCTTGGCTTCGTCCGTCCGCCGCGTTCATGCCATCCAGGGAGGCCAGCACGAAATCGGCACGCGCCGCCGTAGTGCTCTTCGGCAGGTCCAACACCTCATACTCCAGTGCCGGATAGGTCTCCATGAGGCGGTGATACTCCACCACTGCCGCATCGAACCCGTGCTTGCGATCCGTTTCGGTCACATAGATGTCGGGCCAAGGCGGCGCCATGAATACGCGGCGATGATAGCGATGCGTCATACACAACGGACGCAGGACCGGTTCGCCGGTCAAAGCTTCCAATGCCGATGCTGCGTCGACAATGCCGCGATCGAAGAACACCCAGCCCTTATGCTCCACCGCCGCCACGTGGTCCGCCAGCGCCATGTCGATCGCGCGACGCAGAAACATCACGAGATCGCCCCACGGCAATGCGCCGCCACCGCTGGCCGTTTCCTCGGCGATGATGCGGCGACCGGGTTCTTCCACGACAACATGGCCGCGAGCCCTCAACTCGGCCAGGAGGGTCGACTTCCCTGCGCCCGAACAGCCGGAAATCACGACAAGTCGATTCTTCAAGAGGTATCATCCTTTCACCGGAATGGGCACATAGTATGGAAACTGCATGTCTTCTCCAATCCTGACCCGTCGCACCGCAATCGCCTCGATGACAATGGCTGTCGCAGCACCGCTGTTGACCTCTTCCAATGCCTTAAGCAGCCCTCGAGGCATCGAAGCCGAGCTCGAGGAGCTCGAAGCGCGCAGCGGTGGGCGGTTGGGGGTGGCCGTATTGGATAGTGCGACCGGTCGGATCATGGGTAACCGAATCGACGAGCGCTTTGCCATGTGCAGCACAATGAAGGCGCTGGCCGTCGCCCATGTCCTGGCCCGCGTCGACCTCGGAAAGGAAAGGCTCGACCGGCGCATCGTCTTCACCGAGCGTGACTTGGTGACCCCTTACAAGGCGACCCAACCTCATGTCGGCCGTGAAGGCATGTCGATCGAGGCGCTTTGCGAGGCGGCTATCACCGTCAGCGACAGCACCGCCGCCAATCTGTTGCTGACCAGTTTTGGCGGCCCGACAGCTCTTACTGCCTATCTGCGATCCCTCGGCGATCATGTCACGCGGTCCGATCTCTTCGAATTGGCGCTCAATGTCGTAAAGCCGGGCGAAACGCACGATACGACGACGCCCCGCGCCATGGTCGGGACATTGCGCCGGCTGCTATTGGGCGACGCCCTTTCCGAAGCGTCGCGTGCAAGGTTGACGAGTTGGATGGTCGAGGCCAAGGACGCGGCCACGCGACGCTTGCGCGTCGGACTGCCTGCCGGTTGGCGCATAGCGAACAAGCCCGGCACTTGGGAGGGAATTTCCACCAACGATATTGGTGTGATCTGGACGCCCGGCCGTGAGCCGATCGTGGTCGCCGCCTATCTCGGAAGCGCGCCAGGCTCCACTACGGCGCAGGAGAGCGTTTTAGCGAGTGTCGCCAGAATAATAGCTGAACAAGCGTAGCGTAAGCCCTACCGCCGGACGCCGTGCGGCGATCGGCTGTTTTAGGCGGCAACAATGTCAGGCGATGGAGTGGAAACGGCGGTTCGCCATGCCGCTTGCGGTCATACGGCAATCGGCGGGAATATCGGGCCGTAGAGGGAAATCGGCGGGGCCGGCGGACCGTGAGCGACGATGACAGGCAATGCTTCTACTCCATCACCCTACCTTGAAGCAGGGCGTGGAGTGAACACGATGATCCGCTGGATTCTACCGCGAAAATCGCTATTCTGCGATGCAGAAAACATCAGACGCAATACTCGAACGAAAAAGTTGGGAGTTTTGCAACAACAACATTGGTAATAGATTGGTAACAGAATGACAATCATCTACTTCGCCACCCATCCTGAAGTTATCATCGATCCGGATATTCCCGTGCCTGACTGGCAACTTTCGGAAAGAGGATGGTCCCGCATCAAGTCGTTCTGCGCACGTCCTGAACTCTCGAGCGTGAGCGATGTGTTTACAAGCAGCGAGCGGAAGGCGACGGATTGCGCTGAAGCACTGAAGGCGGAGCGGCAGCTTGCGTTTAAGATCGACGCGCGCCTCGGTGAGAATGATCGTTCATCGAACGGATACCTCGAACCGCCCAGCTTCTGGTAGATAGTGGCTCGCTTCTTCGACAGCCCGCTCGAGGCGTTCTTGGATGGGAGAGAGCGATTGATGCCCAGACTCGGATCAGGGGAGCTGTGGAGGATTGCGTCGCGAGCCGAAAGGGTGGAGGCAACATCTGCATTTTCTCTCACGGCGGAGTCGGCACGCTCCTTCTGTGCGATCTCATGGGCGAACCGATATCGAGGAAACGCGGACAACCTATATCGGGTGGCGGCTGCTACTTTGCATTCGAGGCGGAAACAAGAGCGTTGTTTCACGGCTGGCAGGATATCGCCTCGTCTTAGCTTGTCGCAAATTTTGCGCCCTCGTTGCTCGATGCCATTGGTTTGGCCAAGTTTCGGGTATCTTGGAGATGTGATTCAGATCGAACAAGCGAGGGCCAAATGACCGAAGATATCAGCGTTGAATTTTCTTTGTTCGTTGAACATGGGCGGGAACGAGAAGCCGCGAATTACTATACGGCTGCCTTTGGTGCGCAGGAAGTGGATACCTATGACCTTGACGGCGTTCTGGCGGCTGTCGAAATGCGGTTCGGAAATCTGCCGGTATGGGTGGCAGGCTCCAATCCGAACCGCGAAAAAACGACCTCCTACGGCGGCCCGTTCTTCCCGAAAGCACCCGGAGCCGTCAGCACGATTTTCCAGCTCAAGGTTGGCAACATTGATGGCGCTATGCAGCGTGCCCTCGCCGCCGGGGCCGTGATCCGCGACGAAATCCAGACTGACACGACCGGCCGTCGCGTAGCCTCGATCTTCGATCCCTTCGGCCACATCTGGGCACTGGTGCAGCGGAAGACCGAGGACGTGTCACTGGCAGCGTGACTTTTGTTGCAAATATCCAGTCACAAAACCCGGACTTTTGCGTCTGGCTCTTGCGACAGAAATGTCCGCGGCCTTTCAATGATGGCGGTTTTGTCGTGAATGTTAAGAATTCCGGGACACCTCAATTCGGCTCTCGTCGTCAGACAAGGGTTCAAATCGTGATTTCAGTACCTCGAATGTGTTCCGTGCTATATAGAGGCTTGGAATCAAGTTTCGGATTACGCGCCTCGATGCGCTTCCATGCCTCGTCGTCGAAGCATGAAAGGCGATAAAGGCGACAATCAGCTCCGAAGCCTGAAATAACAGATCGGACTCTATCCCGTTCCCTCCTTGACCAGAAGCCGAAGTCGAGAACAACGTCCACCCCAATTTGAAGGCACCGGGTCCACAATTCCTCCATAACCTTCGAAACTCGCTCTGCGTAGTTGGCGAACTGTTCTGCCGGAGGATCATCGCCGTATAGCTTTTGCATCCATTCATCATGAGTGAAACGGACTGCTGCCACTTCTTTTTCCAGGGCGCTCGCAAATGTTGTTTTGCCAGCTCCTAAATATCCATGGATCAAATGCGCCGTAGTCATCCCAGAACTATATGGAATTTCGCCTCGAATGTCAGGATTTTTGCGCAGTAGGCTTAGGCTCAGGACTCATTGATTGAGATAGAAGGCGACAGCGGCGGCGATGCATATGGCGGAGAAGAAGGCGTGCGCGCATCGATCGTAACGGGTGGCGATGCGCCGCCAGTCTTTGAGCTTGGCGAAGAGGTTCTCGATCTTATGACGTTGCCGGTAGAGCGCCTTGTCGTAATCGAGAGGTTTCTTACGGCTCTTTGTCGGCGGAATGCAGGGCTCGGTCCCGCGTTCCGCGAGCGCTCGCCGAAACCAGTCGCTGTCGTAGCCGCGATCTGCGATCAGGGCCGAGGACGGCGGCAGCGCGTCGAGCATCAGCCTCGCGCCTTTGTGATCGCTCATCTGCCCTTCGGTCAACATCATGACAAGCGGCTTGCCGGCGCCGTCGCAAACGACGTGGAGCTTGGAGTTCAGCCCGCCTTTCGTGCGGCCGATACAGCGGGAAAGAGCCCCTTTTTTAGGAGGCTCGCCGCCGTCCGATGCGCTTTCAGATGAGTGGAGTCGATCATGATCCGCTCCGGCTTCGGCCCTTCTCCCGCGAGCGCGGCGAAGATACGATCGAAGACGCCGAGCCGGCTCCAACGGATGAAGCGATTGTAGAGCGTCTTGGGCGGCCCATACTCCTTCGGGGCGTCCTTCCATTGCAGGCCATTCTTGATGACGTAGACGATCCCGCTGACCACGCGGCGGTCGTCCACCCGCGGCACGCCGTGCGCCAAGGGAAAGTGAGGGGAAATTCGCGCCATCTCCGCTTCGCTCAGCAAAAACAAATCACCCATCAAAGCCTCCATTTCGGAGACCTTGAATCACGCCTCACTCCAAATTAATAGGTCCTGAGCCTAAGCCTCTATCAGCCAGTTATTGCTGAGCAGGCAACGGCGTAACTGGCTTGCCCATTGCCAAGGCTACGGCTGTTTCCTGAGCGACCTCAGGTGCAGCCTGAACGTCAGGACTTACCCCGACACCTCCCCAATTGTCGTGCGCGGTAGGGTTTTCCGCCCTGCCAGTGGGCACGACAACGAAGAGGTCAGAACCGATCTCCTTCAATCCGCCTGGGTTCGCACCTCCGCGGGTTTTTTCCCCAATCACGGTCACGCGTTTGAGCACTTGTAGGTCGTAGGCAAACTCCTCACCGGCCGAATAAGTCTTTGGGCCAACCAGCACATAGACGGGCTTGCCGAGATAGCTTACCGGTGTCGGTGAACTCCAAAACGACTCCGTTTTGAAAGTCGAAGTCCCACGATTGCGCCAGATGAGGTCGTTGATGTGAACGCGCTGGCCCGGATCGAGGAAGAAACTGGCAAGGTAGGCTACAGACGCCGGATGACCGCCGCCATTGTCCCACATGTCGATGATGAGCGCGGCGGTGTCCGACAGGTTGCGCATGGCGTCATCGGCTGCCGGGTTAAAGACCGCGGGCGGAACGAACCGCACCAAGTGGATGTATCCGATATTGCCGTCTAGCCGCTTCACCTCAAAGTCGGCATCCTGCGGCGCGGAAGGCGGAGGCTGGTTACGGAACGGCGAGCCGAAGATCACCCTCATATGGCTATCCTGGGTGATCGCCCGGAGTTGGTCGGTCAGTTGCACCGCAAACTTGCCTGGATCGGTTACGCCAGCATAGGTGTTCTCAGCCAATGCCTTCTCCAGCGCATCTGCCGCCTGGACTCCCCTATCCGGGAACACATAACCTTCGCGCAACTCGACGACGATACCTCCGATCACCTTCCTGACCGTCGCCTGATCTAAGGGCACGCTTTGCGCGGCACCAGAGTTCGCCGCAGCTCTTGTCGCGGATGGAACGGCTGTCAACGCGGAGATTATCGCGAAACAGGCGGCCAGGAAAGGCGATCGATGGTACGGCATCTGACGCTCGCATATGATTCAAACGGTTGCGGTGCAATTATTGCCGATAGCTACGCGATGGGTCCGGCAGTTCGTTAGGATCAAGCAGCGAGCACCGCACTCCAGATTTCGGGCGCAGTCGTCCCGGCGGCTCTAAATCTGCTCAGCGCGAATTGACCCTTCCTGATGCGATGCATGAGTTCGACGCCGGCGATCGTGATCGCCGCATGGCGGGCGCCGCCCGATGTGACGCCTGATATCCGTCGAGAGTGATTTTGCGCGGCGGCCGTCCGTGGCGCGCGAACGCACGACGGAAAAACGCTTTGGCGGCGCCGACATCTCGCTTCGCGCGCAGCAAAAAATCCACTGTCTTTCCCGCCTTATCGACGGCGCGGTAGAGATAGACCCAGTGGCCCTTGATTTTGACGTAGGTCTCATCGACGCGCCACGATCCGCCGACTTGGCGCGCGAAACGATTCCATCGCTTTTCAAATTCCGGAACGTAGCGCTGAACCCAGCGCATGATGGTCGTATGGGCAACCGACAAGCCGCGCTCCGCCATCATTTCCACGAGGTCTCGGAAGCTGAGCTTGTATCGCAGATACCAGCGCACACAGAGAACGATGATTTCGCGGTCGAAATGGCGTCCTTTGAAAAGATCGTCCACGCTCAGCATGCCCATAACCCCAGAGTCCGGTTCCGCCCTCCGACGGATTATGTCCCGCTCACGCCGTTCGCACCAGAACCTATTCGCCAAGTCGGGAATCCCACGACCGTGAGTTGGTCTCTCAGAGGTTTGGCATCAGATGCTTATCCGCGACGAAACTCGCGTCTCGTTTCGGGACCGGCCTGCCGGGGTCACGGAAGGGTCGCATCTCATGGTCCACCAACCACTCATCGTTGTAAATTTTGGAAATATATTTCACGCCATTATCTGGAAGAACGGTCACGATACTTCCAGGTTCTTTCATCCGGCGTGCGAGTTGTACGGCGCCCCACACGTTTGCGCCCGAACTGCCGCCGCACAGCAAACCCTCCGAGCGTGCGAGGTGATGGCAAGTGGCGAAAGCGTCTGCATCACTGAATTGAAGGACGTCCGATAGGACGGAAAAATCCATGCACTTTGCCAAATGGTCTTCGCCGACGCCTTCGACGTGATAGGGCGCGATCTGTCCTGGATCGACTACTCCTTGATGAAAATATTTGTGGTAGATTGAGCCTAATGGGTCGAGCAGAACAATGTCGATCGCCGGATTTTTCGCGCGAAGATAGCGGCCGATTCCAGAAATCGTCCCTCCCGTGCTTCCCGAAGCGACGAATGCGCTGATCTGCTTGCCGAGCGCCGCCCATATCTCCGGGCCTGTCGATCGAAAATGAGCTTCGGCGTTGAGCGGATTGTCATATTGGTTCAGCATGAACGAGTTCGGGGTCTCCGCATGTATGCGGCGCGCGGTTGCCACATAATGTCCCGGGCTGTCCGGCGGGGCGGAAGTGAGACAAACGACGACATCGGCACCCATCGCCGTGAGCGCATTCTGCTTCTCCTTGCTCACTTTGTCCGGCATGGTGAGAATGGCCTTGTAGCCGCGCATCGCCGCGAGCATCGCGATCGCTGCCCCCGTGTTGCCCGACGTATTTTCGACGATGGTCGAACCGGAACGCAAGACGCCGCGCCGCTCGGCGTCGTCCGTTATGTAGCTGACCACTCTGTCTTTGATGCTGCCGCCGGGATTGAGAAACTCCAGCTTGGCAAATATCCGCACGTGACGGGGAATATCGAGCGTCGTCAGCTCGAGCAGCGGCGTGCCGCCAATAAACGATTGCAGTCGCATGGAGTCCTCACTTGACCGATTCGAGAATGCCGACGGTGTGGCCGATATCCTGGCCGGCGCGCAATTGGATCAGGGCTTCAGTCGCCGTGATCTCGTGGCTGGAGAGAGCGGCCTCGATCGCGAGCGCCTGTGCTCCGGCTGCATGGACCGACATGCCATCGAAGGTCTCTGCGAGAATGCTCGCCGGATAGAAATGGAACGGGCCGTGTCCGCGCGCCTCCCATGCGGCATAGCCTCCGATCACCTCTTCCGGTTCAGACTGTCGCTTCCATGTGTAGGTGAGGATGTTGCCGCGGTAACCTGTATGCTCTGCGAGATTCAAGATTTGCCGGAGCGGAACGCGGCCGCCGATGGAAGACAGTACGCGCCCGCCAGAGCGCAACATCGGACGAGCTTGCTCGAGCGCGAGATAGTGCAGCGTAATGAGATATTGTTCCGCGAACTTCGGAATAGGCTCCGAACGCTTCGCGATGAAGGTCGAGCTGGTTTGTCCATCTCGGATGTCCCCCGCCTCGGACAGGGGGATGTTCGGAAGATTCTCGTAGATGACGTCGAAATTGACGGCCTCGCCGGCGAGAGGCGCGAGAATGTCCCCTGCCCCGGAGATGAGTTCGACCCGAACATCGGGGCGCAGATTGTCGAGAATGTTGTGGCGCGCGCGATCGACGACGTCCTGATGAAGATCGGTGAAAGCAACCGTATCGGATTTGAGGATCTCTATTGCGGCGAGGGCGTCTAACCCGGCTCCCGTGCCGATCGTGCAGAAGCGCGGGACGGAGGCGCCCGTTTGCGCAAGGGCTTTGAATGCCGGCGTCGCAACGCTGGCGACCCAGTCGCTGCGAAGATCGCTCGACTTGGGGAGATAGGAGCGATCGGTCAGGCCGATCTCGAGCGAGTCACGTATGCGCAGCACGGTAGGCAGCTCGAAGAAATCGGTTGGTGAAACACTGATACGAGAATCTATTGCGGTAATGGTCATCGTATTACTCCTTCTTTCTTGGGGCTGAAATAACCAGCGCCAAGCCGCTCGCGACGATCGCAGCGCCGGAAAAATCGAGAATGCGTAACGGCGTCTTGAGCACGAGAGCGGATAGAACGACGCCGAAAAATGGATTGAGGAGGTGGTAGGACGACGCCATGGCGGCGCCGGTCAGTCTTATGAGCAGTAGCCACAGTCCCATGCCGCCGATCGTCACCACGATCACGAGATAGAGAATGGCCGCAGCACTCTCGGTCGTCGGCGCGATCAAAGGTCTTCCAAAGAAATAGGCGATAGGCAACAGGACAACGGCGCCGGTCACGGACTGCCAGAGATTCAACTGATCGATCGGATAGTGCTGTGCTCGCGCGTGGAACAGCACCGTCGCCAATGAGAACGAGGCAGTTCCCAAAATGGCGAGAGCAATGCCCGTGAGACTCGCGATCTCCCCGAAATCGATGCCGGTGGCGAGGAGTACGCCCGAAAATCCGAGCGCTATGCCCGCCGCCTGTCGAAGCGACATCGCTTCGCTCTCGAAAAGCCAAGACAGCAGCAGAGTGAAAAATGGTGCGCAGCTGACGATGACGACGACTAGAACGGGCGAGATATAGTTCAGCGAATAGAACGTCAGACCAAGATATGCGCAGTTGTTCAACAGGCCGAGCAGAACGCCTGTCTCGACAGCGTTCCTATTCGGCTTCGGTCGCGTGGCGACGACGAGCACGCCGAGAAGGAGCGACGCGATCGTGAAGCGGACGACCAGCACCGTGAAAGGATCGTAATCGCGGAGAGCTATCTTTCCGGCTACGAAAGCTGAACTCCAAATTGCGCTGAAGGCGAGCACTAGAACAGAGAGAGAATTCCGCAACATCACGAGCCTCGCGAGTTGTGAAGAACTATGGGCGAATGGGCATTTGCAGTAAAATTAGTAATTTGCGGGCGATATAAGTGCGCCTAATATGCCTTGTCATCGACAGCATATGAGGCGAGCATGAGCGATTTGCAGAACGACCGCGCGCGATCGGATGCGATCATGGGAGATCGTAGGATCACGCTCGAGCATCTTCGAGCTTTCGTGGCGGTCAGCGACCATGGCGGTTTTCAGCGTGCCGGCAACGAACTCGCGCGCTCACAGTCGGCGATCACGCAGGGCCTCAAAAGGTTGGAGGACATTCTTCGATGCGTGCTCGTCGTGCGTGATCGCGGCCACTTCGCGGGACTGACCGAGGATGGCCATCGCTTCATTGGACCGGCGCGTGAGATTCTGGTGAAGCTCAACGACACGGTAGGGATCATGAGACAGCAGGATGCATCTGACCGGATCGCGCTGGGTGTCTTGGACGACTTCGAGGTCGAGCATTTGAACTCCCTCGTCGCACGCTCCGTCGAGAGCAATTCCAATCTGCGCGTCGAAGTCGTTTCCGGCCTGTCGGAGCAATTGAAAGAACAATTTTCCAGAGGCGCGCTGGATATCGTTCTCTACAAGGACATGGCGGAGGACAACCGCGTTGGCTGTGAGTGTAATATGCGGGTCATTCGTGAGGAGCCGCTGCTCTGGGTCGCCCGCGAGAGATATCGTTTTGATCCGAGCTGTGAGCTACCGCTCGTCACCTTTCCAGACGGCTGCGCCTATCGGCGCGCGGCGATTCAGTCGCTGGAGACGACGGGCGTTAAATATTCGATCGCCTATTCAAGCGCATCCTACGAAAATGTCCGCTCGGCCATCAGCGCGAGGTTGGGAGTGGGAATACTCCCGAAGAGCGCGGTCGGCCCCGATCATGCGATCATGTCCAAAGACGTTGGGCTCCCCACCGTGCCGAACATTCGACTGGTGCTCGCGATCCGCAATGGTTCGGCGCGGTTCGACAGATTCGCGGGCGTCCTTCACAAGATGCTGACCGGACCGAAGTAGCGGAAAGGCGATCAGATATGCTGACAGTCCCGTGACAAAGGCATTCCTGCTTACGGCTGAAAGTCCGCCAGCTTGAGGAGGCGGTAGAGCATCGGGGCTGTTGCTGTCGCGACGACGGCGAGGCGCGGGATCATGTCGGCGAGATCGTATCGCCGATTGAAACGGTATTCGAATTCGGCGAGGTAGCGCGGGAGATGTTTCTTCCCGACGGCTCGATAGGTTCCGACGATCGCCGCCTTGATATTGCCGAGGGCGGTGTTGACCCATTTGAAGGCCGGGGTTTTTGCAGCTTTCGCTCCCGACCCTGTGACGATTGCGGTGTGCCTGCAGCCGACGTCCGTCACGGCGGCGAAACAGTTCAGTCCATCGGAGACGACAGCGGCGCCACTCTCGAGCGCTGCGCCGGCGAGCTTGCCGCGCGCCAAACAAGGTGAGAGTCCAGCGTCAATCTGGATGAGAATCGCGGGGGTGTCGGCGTGACGAAGGGTTGCGGTGCAAATTTTGCGTGAGCAACTTTTCGTGTCAGGAATTCTCGCTTTAGGAGGGTCTTCCGCGTCATCCTCACTTGGCTGCCGACGGGCACGAACGTCGCGCAGCTCGCAGCCTTCTATCACGGCATTCTGTAGGCCATCTCCTTCCAGGCACGGGATGGCGCGACGCGAGCGGAACTGGAGGCGCTGATCGAGCCGGCCCTGGCCGTATTGAAATAGGCGGTGCAGCGACAGGAAGCCGGGCTGCACAAGGGAATTTCTGTTTGTAACAGCTGAACTTCCCGGCCTTCCGTTCTCCTGAACCGCGGGCGGGAGACAGATGAAATGAATAGGTTTTTTTCCCCAGCGCGGCGACTTCGCTCCTGTCACGCTCTTTGGCGCCGCCCACCCGCATGGCATCACCTCGATGCATCGAAGGCATCGATGCCAGTGAGTTCGGCGGAAAGCGTCCAGAGCCGCTCGGCCTGATCGGGATCGGCGGCGTAATCTCGAATACCGACGAACGGTTGATTTGTAGTCTCGGCGCGCACGGCAATATCGCAATCCTCGCAATAGAGACCGGCAAGACCGTCGAGGATCGGCGAGGTCGCGGCCCAAACTTGCGTCGCCGCGCCTTGGGCTGGCGTCTTGAAGGTCGGATCGGCTGGCGCACCGCTCGCGTCGAGCCAGCCCTCGGCGATCATCTCCGCCTGCACCAGATGCCGCTGGAGCGGCGTGAAGATCTTTCCGGGATGAAGCGAGAAGGCCTGCACGTCGGCCTCGCGCCCAAGTCGGCCGAGATGGACGGCGAAGAGCGCATTCGCCGTCTTCGACTGGCCGTAGGCGCGCCATTTGTCGTAACCGCCAATGAAATGAAGGTCGTCCCAGATGATCGGTGAGTTGTGGTGGCCGGCCGATGAGACCGAGATGACACGTGCACCACCTTCGAGCAGCGGCCAGAGCGCGTTTGTCAGCGCGAAATGTCCGAGGTGATTGGTGGCGAACTGCACCTCCCAGCCTTGTCCTACCCTCGCCTCCGGGCAGGCCATGATGCCGGCGTTGTTGATCAGAATATCGATGTGTTGGCCACCGGTGAGGATGTGCTCGGCGAAGGCGCGCACGCTGTCGAGGTGCGAAAGCTCCAACGGCTCGACCGTCACGCCGACGATGTCCTTCGTGGCTACCGCCGCTGCAACTGGATTGCGCGCGGCAACGACGACCTGGGCTCCCGATGCGGCGAGCGCCCTGGTCGTTTCCAGGCCAAGCCCCGAATACCCTCCGGTGATGATTGCGCGTTTACCGGCGAGATCGATATCGGCGAGAACATCCGTCGCTGTGCTTCTTGCCCCAAAACCGGACCCGAGCGGTTTCTGATGGTCGATCATGGTGTCTCTCCGAGAGGTGTGGTTTCGCCCGTATGTTTGCTCCCAGAAAGGATGACCCGTGGCACCCGCACGATCCATGTCGTATGATCTGATTTTCCTTCTCGATCGTCTGGATTTTCGCCTTGGACCCATTGTCCGATGTTCTGTCGCTTCTGAAGCCGAAAAGCGCGATCAGCGCGGGCCTTGATGCCGGTGGTGAGTGGGCGATCCGATTTCCCCCACATGAAGGCATCAAGTTCAACGCCGTCATGCGCGGCGCCTGTTGGGTCCAGGTCGATGGGGAGCCTGATCCGCGACGGATCGAAGCCGGCGACTGCTTCCTGCTGACGCGCGGCCGTCCGTTCCTCTTCGCGACGGACCTCGCATTGCCCCCGATCGAATCTCCCACGATCTATGATCAGGCTGTCGACGGCATCGCGACCTGCAACGGCGGCGGCGACTTCTTCCTGATCGGCGGCCGTTTTTCTTTCGAGGGCGATCATGCCGGAATGTTGTTCGGGGCCTTGCCGGCCATCGTTCATGTGCGTGACGCCTCGAACCAGGCTGCCGTTCTGCGCTGGTCGCTGGAGCAACTGGCTGCGGAACTGAAAGATCGGCCTCCAGGTGGCATGCTGATGGTGGAGCACCTCGCCCAGATCATGCTCTTGCAAGTCTTGCGACTCTGGCTCGCCTCCGGGACGGAAAAACCCGCCGGATGGTTGTCGGCGCTGTCCGATCCCCGGCTGACGAGAGCGCTCGGCGCCATGCACGCCGAGCCCGCTCGCCACTGGACGCTTGCGGAACTGGGAGCCATCGCCGGCATGTCGCGCAGCACTTTCGCCGCGCGCTTCCGAGAAGCGGTTGGACAACCGCCCCTGGACTATCTCATCCGCTGGCGCATGGTGCTCGCGGCTGAACGGCTCAAGCGAACGAACGACAGTGTCGGGGCGATCGGCTTTTCCATCGGCTATGAATCCGGAGCGGCCTTCAGCACGACCTTCCGGCGGGTCGTAGGCTGTGCGCCGGGAAAGTTCCGACGAGACGACGCTTCCTGATCTTCTCTGCCGCGCGCCGTGTCCGCTGACCGCTCTCCGATCAATGGGTCGAAGTCAAACTTGCGCGTCATTCCACCGGAGGAATCTCCGCCTCCCGTGCCAAAGCAGCTTGGACGGACGCCCGCGCGTCGATCCGCTGCATGTAGAGCGCAATCGCCGGCCAACGGTCGAGGTCGATCGAAAAGCCCTTCATCCAGCCGAGCACGGTGAAAAGATAGGCGTCGGCGACCGTGAAGCAGTCCCCCATCAGATAGTCCAGTGATGTGAGGTTCACCTCGATGAAGTCGAGGCGCTGGTACAGCCGATCGCGGAAGATCACCAGCGCCTCCTCCGGTAAGGCTCGGTTGAACAGCGGGCTCGATCCGGCATGAACCTCGCTGGTGATGAAGTTGAGCCATTCCTGGAGCCGAACCCGGTCCAGGGCGCCAGGGGCCGGAGTCAATCCCGCCTCCGGTTTCAGGTCGGCCAAATACTGAACGATGGCCGGTCCTTCGGTCAAAACCTCGCCGGTATCGAGTTCGAGTGCCGCGACATAGCCTTTCGGATTGATGGCGAGGAAATCCTCTCCCGCAGATGTGCGTTTTGTCCGATTGTTCACGCGTACGAGTTCGTAGGGCAGTCCGAGCTCCTGAAGCACGATGTGCGGTGAGAGCGAACAGGTGTCGGGCGCGAAATAGAGCTTCATCGTTGGGGCCTCGCTGAGGGGGTAGGTCGCCACGCACATTGGCAGGTCCCGTGACATAATAAAAATTACTGATATATTTTTCTGATATAAGCTCACCTACTGTGAACCTGACCTAACTCCAGAGCCCGATCGCCGTCGCCGAGGTCGGCAGCTTCACCGCAGCCGCGGACAAGCTCGGCGTCACCCAATCGGGGATGAGCCAAGCCCTGGCCGCACTCGAAGAGAGCCTGGGAGTGAAACTGCTCATCCGCCAGCCACGGGGTGTCGAATTGACGGCCTTTGGGGAGCGCGCGCTCGAACACGCGCGTACGGCGCTCTCGCATCTGGAGGCGATCGAAAGGGAGGCAATGGCGCTGATCGGCGAGGAGACCAGCGCCATTCGTCTGGCGGGGTTTCCAAGCGTCTTTGCCACGGTCCTTCCGCCCTTGCTTCGGCGTTTTCGCACGCTCCATCCGGGTATCGACCTCGTGCCGCTCGAAACCGACGACATGGAAGCGGAGGCCTGGCTCGCGGCGGGATCAATCGATCTCGGCGTCGTTCTCAACCCATCTCCGGCCAGAAATGCCGTTCCGCTCGGACGAGATGCCTGGGTTCCGATCCTGCCGGCGGCGCATCCCCTGTCACGGCGTAATTCGGTCTCGATGTGCCAGAGTGGAGGTGTTAAATCTCACTCGAGGGAGGCGTCCATGAAAAAAGTTAGCACTATTGGATTGGATTTGGCGAAGAATGTTTTTCAAGCTCATGGCGCCGATTCGTCGGGGGGCGTCATTTTCCGCAAGAAACTACGGCGAGCGCAGGTGCTGGAATTCTTTGCGGCCCAATTGCCGTGCGTCGTGGCCCATGGAAGCTTGTGGAGGGCCGTATTTCTGCGGCCGAGAGATCGGCAAGTTCGGGCATCGCGTAAGGTTGATTCCGCCGGCCTACGTCAAGCCGTTTGTAAGGTCTCGTCGACGCGCCGCGATCCTCCGGCCTGGCGCGCAAAGCGGTTCCCTCGCTTTTCAAACTCGGGAACGTAGCGCTGGACCCAGTGCATGATGGTCGTATGAGCCAAATATAAGCCGCGTTCGGCCATCATTTCCACGAGATCTCGAAAGCTGAGCTTGTATCGCAAATACCACCGCACGCGGAGAACGATGATCTCTCGGTCGAAATGCCGGCCTTTGAAAAGATCGTCTACGTTCAGCATTGTCCATTACCCCGGCGCCGTCGTGCCTTGCCCACGAAATTATGCCTCTCTTGCGCCGTTTATCCCAGAACCATTTTTTGAACCCTTTGCTTATATGCGATAGCCCTGCACTTTGCTGGGGGATACTTACTCGGGTCTTGAGCCAAAGCTCGAGGAACTCCGTCAGACGCAGCTGACCACCGAGTCGGCCTTGAGTTCCTCAGCGAGAAAATCGACAAATCCGCGCACCGTCCGGGCGAGGCCGCGACGCGAAGGAAAGACCGCGTGAATAATTCCCGTCCGTGGTGTCCAGTCAGACAGCGCCGGCTCCAGGAACCCCTGCTCGAGATGGTCTCTCACGAGATATTCGGGCAATTGCACGATCCCGACCCCATCCATGGCGGCGCGGCGCAGAGTGACCATGTCGTCGGTAACGAAGCGGGGCGTGAACGGGACCGAGACGGCTCGCCCGTCGGAGTCGGTCAGCTCCCAGACATGCCTGGCGGTCGCTCGCGTCAGATCCATGCTGTCGAAACGCCCCAAATCCATCGGCGCGATGGGCCGTCCCAAGCGCTCCAGCAATGCGGGCTGCGCCACGATGATCTGCGCGCTCTTGGCCAACGTTCGCATGACCAGAACGGAATCTTCGAGTGGCGGAAAGCGCACTCGGAGCGCGACGTCGATCGCCTCTTCGATGAGGTCGACGGGCCGATTGGTCGCGATCAATTGAACCACCACGCGCGGGTGCGCCAATAAAAAACGCGAGATGATTCCCGAGACGCGACTCTGCGCCAGAGCAATCGGACAACTTACCCGCAAAAGGCCTGACGGTTCGATCCGCGTTTCCTCGACGACCTGCCTGGCGGCCTCAGCCTCGGCGATCATCCCGGCGCAATGGCGAACGTATTTTTGACCGACCTCGGTCAGCGCGAAACGACCTCCCGAGCGCTGGATCAGCCGCACCCCGAGTTGCTCCTCCAGGACGCTGATGCGGCGACTGAGCGTCGATTTCGGCATGCCGAGCATTCGTGCGGCGGCCGAAAAACCGCCGTGTTCCGCGACCTTCGCAAAATAATAGAGATCATTGAGGTTCTGCATGATTTTCGTTCCAACATTGGAACGAGGTGTGCCACCCAATCCGCTTTCTGACAAGCGCATGCGGCGCTAGAAATCACGCGTAGCATTCGACTTTGGAGGCGTTATGCCGAAAGTTCTCGTTCTCTATTATTCGACCTACGGCCATATCGAGAAGTTGGCGGAGGCCATCGCGGCGGGCGCTCGCGACTTTGGAGCGGAGGCCTCCTTGAGACGCGCGCCTGAGACGGTTCCGGAAGCCGTCGCTCGCGACTCCGGATACAAGATCGACCAGAAAGCGCCGATCGCCACGGTGGAAGAGCTCGAACTGTTCGATGCGATCATCATCGGCTGCGGAACGCGCTATGGCCGGATCGGGGCGCAGATGGCGACCTTTCTGGATCGGACCGGCGGCCTGTGGGCGCGCGGCGCGCTCAACGGAAAAGTGGGTTCGGCGTTCACCTCCACGGCAAGCCAGCATGGCGGCCAGGAGACGACCTTGTTCTCGATCGTTACCAATCTTCTGCATCTCGGCATGGTGGTAGTTGGCTTGCCGTACAGCTTCCAAGGGCAATTGGCGACAGACCAAGTGACGGGCGGCAGTCCCTACGGCGCCACCACGATCACTGGCGGCGACGGCAAGCGCCAGCCGACGGAGAACGAACTTGCCGGCGCGCGCTTCCAGGGGCGGCTCGTCGCCGAGATTGCGGCGAAGCTGGCCTCATGACGCTTTCAGGCGCTCAGGGACCGAAACTTCCTGCGGATGGAGGCTCTAGCGTCATGCGGGGAGGTTTACGATTTGGGTCACTCACGGCGGCCGGTCTCGCGCTCGCGGCGGCTGTCTATGCCGGCGGCAAGGCGCCCGCGTCGCTGCGAGAAGGGGCCCTCGCCCCGTCTTCGCCGGCCGTCACGGTAGAGACCGCCGCCGCGTCGGCCGGCCCATTGCCGCGCAGCGTCACGGCCGTGGGGTCGCTGCGGGCGGTCCGGCAGGTGACGTTGACGCCTGAGGTCGGCGGACGCGTCGTCGCTATCCATTTTCACGGCGGCGAACGGATCGCCGCCGACATGCCGGCCATCGACTTATACAGCAAGCCGCAACAGGCGGAGCTGGCGCAAAATCGCGCCGAGGAGACCGTGGCCCGGTTGCAATTGCAGCGTTCGACGGAATTGAATCGGCATAACGCGTCCTCCCAGGCCGAGGTCGACAATCGTCAGGCCGCCTTCGACCGCGCGAGCGCCATGGTCGCCGCGAGCGAAGCCGCGATCGCGCAACGGACCGTGCGCGCGCCGTTCTCCGGCATTCTCGGCGTGCGGAACGTCGATCTCGGACAATATCTCAATCCTGGCGACGCGATCGCCACGCTGACCGATCTGGACGAGCTCTTTATCGATTTTGCCGTGCCGCAACGCTATCTGGGCGACCTCGTCGTCGGACAAACAGTGGAGATCGCCACGGACGCCGTCGCCAAACGGCGCTTCGTCGCCAAGCTCGAGACGATCGAGCCGCAGGTCGATCGCGGCACGCGCAATGTCGCGCTCCGCGCCAGGATCGCCAATCACGACCGGCAAATGCGGCCGGGACTCTATGCGACGGCGACGCTGAGCCTCACGCCGGAAAACGGCGTCGTCACCGTGCCGGAGACCGCCGTCTTGGCGAACGCGTCGACCAAGACGGCTTTCATCGTGCGCGACATCGGCGCCGACGGCGAGGGACGCGTCGAGCAAGTGGTCGTCGAGACCGGGCGGCGAGTCGACAGTCGCGTCGCGATCCTCTCCGGCCTCACGGACGGCGACATCGTCGTAACCAGCGGCCAGTTGCGGCTGTCGCCTGGCCTGAGGGTCAGGTCTGTTTCGCCGCGACCGTCGGACGGCGCGTCGCTCGCCGCCAAATCTCCGCATTCCAAATCTTTGCATTAGAGCGAGGGCGCCGTGGTTTTCACCGACATCTTCGTGAGAAGGCCGGTTCTCGCCACGGTCGTCAGTCTCCTCATCCTGCTCGCAGGCGTATGGTCGCTGCTCTCCCTGCCGATCCGGCAATATCCCAAGCTGCAGAGCGCGGCGATCACGGTCGAAACCAATTATCCCGGGGCCTCGCAGCGACTGATGCAGGGCTTCGTGACGACGCCCCTCGCGCAAGCGATCTCGACCGCCGACGGGATCGAATATATGACGTCGATCTCGACCGAGGGAAAGAGTCTGATCAAGGCCCGCCTCAAGCTTGAGGCCAATCCCGATCGTACGCTGGCCGAGATCATGGCCAAGGTGCAACAGGTCAAATATCTGCTGCCGCGAGAGGCTTTCGATCCGATCATCGACAAGATAACGGACGATCCCACGGCGGTGATGTATATCGCGCTGATGAGCGAGACGCTGCCCGCTCCGATCATGACGGACTACGCCGTGCGCGCGGCCCAACCGCTGCTGACATCCGTCAACGGCGTGGCCTCGGCCCAGATCATGGGCGGCCGCAATCTGGCGATGCGCATATGGCTCGACCCCGACAAGCTCGCCGGACGCGACATCACCGCGGCCGAAGTCTCCCGAGCCCTGTCACGCAACAATGTGCAGATCGCCGCCGGCCAAATCAAAGGGCCGCTCACCGCCGTCGCAGTCGCGGCCAATACGGACACACAGGATCCCGAATCGTTCCGGCAATTGGTGATCAAGGCCGGCGCCGGCGGACTGGTGCGTCTCGAGGACGTCGCCGTCATCGACATCGGCGAGCAGAACTACGAACAATCCGCGCTGATCAACGGCCGCCCCGCCGTGGTGATCGCCGTCAACGGCGCGCCCGCGGCGAACCCGCTCGAAATCGTGCGCGACGTGACGGCCCTGCTACCACAGCTCGAACGCTCGAAGCCCGTCGGCATGGATATCCAGAACGTGTTCGATGTGGCGCGCTTCGTCGAGGCCGCGCTGCGCGAAGTCGAAAACACGCTGGTGGAAGCTGCGATCATCGTCGTCATCGTGATCTTCCTCTCCCTCGGCTCTGGAAGAGCCGTGCTCATTCCCATCGTCACAATTCCCTTGTCGCTAGTGGGCGCAGCGACGCTGATGCTGGCGGCCGGCTTCAGCCTCAATCTCCTGACGCTGCTGGCCATGGTGCTGGCGATCGGCCTCGTCGTCGACGACGCCATCGTCGTCGTCGAAAACATTCATCGGCATATCGAACACGGGGCCGGACCTTTCGAAGCGTCGCTGCGGGGCGCGCGCGAAGTCGTCGGCCCGGTGATCGCGATGACGATCACGCTCGCCGCGGTCTACGCTCCGATCGGCCTGATGCAGGGGTTGACCGGATCGCTGTTTCGCGAATTCGCCTTCACTTTGGCGGGGGCGGTCGTCGTTTCGGGCGTGGTTGCGCTCTGCGTGTCGCCCATGATGAGTTCGCTGCTCCTACGGCCGCAGATATCCGAAGGCCGGATCACGGCGGCCATCGAGCATGGATTTGCGCGCCTCGCCGACGCCTACGGCGCATTGCTGAAAGCGACGCTCCGCGTGCGGCCGCTGATGATCGCCGTCTGCCTCGCGACGGTCGCCGGCACGGCCGCGCTCTATCTCGGCGTGAAGCGCGAATTCGCGCCGAGCGAGGATCAGGGTACGGTGATGGAGGTCGCCAAGGGTCCCCGCTACGCCAATCTCGACTACACCGAGCGCTACGCCTCCCGGCTCGAAGCCGCGTTCCGACGACTGCCGGAAACGGACACGACCTGGGTGTTGAGCGGCTCGAGCCAGACCGAACCCGGTCCGCATGGCGTTTTCGCGGGCGTCAACCTCGCAACCTGGAGCAAACGCGAACGCAGCGCGGCGACCATCATGGCGGAGCTGCAAGCAGATGGAGCGCAAAATCCCGGGCTGAGCGTGTTCGCCTTTCTGCTGCCGGCTCTGCCCACCACGCCTGGCCTGCCCGTGCAGATGGTGCTGTTTGGACCGAGCGAGTTCGACCGATTGTACGAAGTGAGCGGACATATCGCCGAAACGGCGCGAGCGAGCGGCCTGTTCGCGGTGGTCGACACGGATTTGTCGTGGAACAAGCCGGGCTCGACATTGACGATCGACCGCTCCAAGGCGAACAACCTCGGGTTGACGATGGAGGACGTCGCCACCACGCTGGCCACTCTCGTCGGAGAAAAATACGTCAACCGCTTCGAGTTACGTGGACGGTCGTATGACGTGATCCCGCAGGTCGAACGCCGGTTCCGCGCCGACGCGGCGGGCCTGGGCCGTTTCCATGTGCGATCGACGTCCGGCGCCCTGCTCCCTCTCGACACGATCGTCGAGGCGTCCGAACGCGCCGAACCGAACCAGCTCGGACAGTACGATCAGATGAACGCGGCGACCATTTCCGCCGTCCTGGCGCCGGGCGTAACCATGGGGCAGGCCGTGACGTTCCTACGGCGGCAGGCGCGCGACCTGCCCGTGGGTCTTGCAACGGCATGGCTCGGAGAGTCTCGCCAATATGTCACCGAAGGCGATCGGCTCACCGTCGCCTTTGGCCTCGCGCTCGTGGTGATCTTCCTCGTGCTGGCGGCGCAGTTCGAGAGCTTTCGTGACCCGCTCGTGATCCTGGTCAGCGTGCCCCTCTCCGTATTCGGGGCGCTCCTGCCGCTTTGGCTCGGCTATGCCACGCTGAACATCTTCACGCAGATCGGCCTCATCACGCTCGTCGGCCTCATCTCCAAGCACGGCATATTGATGACCGCTTTCGCGAACGAGTTGCAGCGGCGTGACGGTCTCGACCGCCACGCCGCCGTCGTCGAAGCGGCGCGCATCCGGCTACGCCCGATCCTGATGACGACGGCGGCGATGGTCGCAGGACTTTTTCCGCTGATCTTCGCCGCCGGAGCCGGCGGTGCGAGCCGCTTCGCCATCGGCGTCGTGGTGGTGGCCGGCATGCTGGTCGGCACGCTGTTCACGCTGCTTGTGCTGCCGACGATCTATTCGCTTCTCGCTCAGGACCACCGTGGACGGCCGCTCGAGGACGAGCGGTCGGCGTCGGCGGCGTAGCGCCTCCTTCGAAGCCCGAAACGTTTCAGGGCCCCGCCCACGAAGTCGCAGATCGATTATTCTCGTTTTGGAAGACAAAATTGTAATATTCTTCTAAGTCGGTGATCAGACTAGCGAGTTAACATATTATGGTTTTTTTATGAAAAGAACGTCAATTCCCACGGAAATCCGGGCAGTATAAATATCGTGTACAATAGTGAAAAAATTTGATTACCTATTAACGATATCAACGTGCGATAAGAGCGAAGTCGCTGGGCAAGCTGAAGCAGTGAATGGATCAGCGCGCCGCCGTGTTCCTTTTTGGATGCCCGCATAAATTGGGGTGACCGAATAGAAATTCGGTTTTTGACAGTTTTATTAAAAACGACGCGCAAAACGATTTAAGCTTCAGCTTGGTAGCGCGCTCATCGAGCTCGCGTCAGATCGTTCGAACAGATGAAGGGCAGAGACATGACAACGGTAGGAATCGACGACATCTCGATCTACTCGCCAGGTTTCTTCTACCCGCTGGAGGATCTCGCCCACCGGCACGGCATCGATCCCGCCAAATACCTCCAAGGGATCGGCCAGGAACAAATGGCGGTCCCCTCGCCGGACGAAGACATCGTGAGCATGGCGGCCAACGCCGTCGCGCCGGTTCTGACCGATGACGTTCGCGAACGCATCAGCACGGTGATCTTCGCCACCGAGAGCGGCGTCGATCAGTCGAAATCGGCGGGGATGTTCGTTCACGGCGTGCTCGGGCTCAACCCGAACTGCCGCGTCGTCGAATTCAAACAGGCCTGCTACAGCGCCACCGCGGGCCTCCAATTCGCGTGCGACCTCGTGCGTCACCGGCCGAGCGAAAAAGTTCTGGTGATCGCCTCCGACATCGCGCGCTACGAGCGCAATTCGGAAGGCGAATGCACCCAAGGGGCGGGCGCCGTCGCGATGGTGATCGCCAAAAACCCGAGCCTGGTCGAGATTCATCCGCAGAGCGGCCTGTTCAGCTTCGACGTCATGGATTTCTGGCGCCCGAACCATCGGGAAGCCGCCTATGTCGACGGCAAGCTGTCGATCGACGTCTATCTGCGCTCCTTGCGCGAAGCCTATGCGGATTTTCGTCGCAAGGACGGCCTGCCGCTGGCCGCGATCGAAAAGCTCTGCTTCCACCAGCCCTTCACCAAAATGTCGAAAAAGGCCTTCGTCGCCCTGCGTGAAGCGGCCGGCGCGGACGCCGACCATCTCGACGAAACGAGCTACGCCGAGAGCCAGACCTACGGCCGCCAGATCGGCAACACCTATGCGGCCTCGCTCTACATCGCCCTGGCCTCCTTGCTCGATAATTGCGCCGAGGATCTCGGCGGCCGCAACATCGGCCTGTTCAGCTATGGCAGCGGCTCGGTCGGGGAGTTCTTCGCCGCGACGGTGCGCAAGGGCTACCGCGGCCATTTGCGCACGCGCGCCCATCGCGCTCTGCTCGCTGGGCGGCGCGAAATCGATTACGCGACCTATGTGGCCTGGTTCTACAATTCCACCAAATCGGCGGAAGATCGGGTCTGCCCGGAGGAGACCGCGGGACGCTATCGTCTGGCCGCGATCGAGGCGCAGCGCCGCGTCTACGCGGCCACCCGCAACCTCCAGCTCAACGCCGTGGCGTAAAGCGATGACGCAGCCCGTCCACGTCACGCGCTCGACCACGCGCAACGGCTCCGTGATCGGCGAATTGCGCCTCGCGCGGCCGGAGCGCGGCAACGCCCTCGACGAGGCGATGCTCGATGCGATCGCAAAGGGTTGCGCCGAGCTCGCCAGCGACGGCGCGCTTCGCGCCGTCCTCCTGACCGCCGAAGGCAGGCATTTTTGCGCAGGCGCCGACCTTGCTTGGATGCGGCGCGCCGCCGAATTGTCGGATGACGAAAACATCCTCGACGCGGAGCGTCTCGACGCCGCGCTCGGCGCGCTCGCCGGTCTCCCCGCTCCGCTCGTGGCCAAAGCCCAGGGCTGCGCTTATGGCGGCGGGATCGGCCTGCTGTGCTGCGCCGACGTCGTCCTCGCCGAGACGGGCGCGACCTTCCGTTTCAGCGAGCCCCTGCTCGGACTCGTGCCGGCCGTGATCAGCCCATATGTGGTCCGCGCCATCGGGCTGCGCCGGACGCGGCGCCGTTTCCTCGCGGCGGAGGCTTTCGACGCGGTCCAGGCTCTCGAGGACGGCCTCGTCCACGAAGTGCTCGACGCGGCCGCGCTCGAGGCGCGAACGAGAGCGCTCCTCGACTCCATCGCATCCTGTGGTCCGGTCGCGCTACGCGAATGCAAGGCGCTCCTCGATCGCTTGCAGGCGCGAGACAATCTCGGCGCGGAGACGATCGCCAATCGCCGGTTGATCGCAAGGCTCCGCACCACATCCGAGGCGCATGAAGGCATGGCGGCGTTCCTGGGCAGGCGGCCGCCCGCCTGGCTCGCGGCGCCGGCGGCGACAGATTGATTTTTTTCGTTCCCTCGAATGCGTTTCGCACCGGAGAGGAATAGGATCATGTGTGGTTTTTTGGCAATTTACGACAGCGGTCCGCGTCCTGTGGCGCGCGCGAAAATTCTCGATGGTCTGGCCGCCATTCGCCATCGCGGACCAGACGAACGAGACGTCTGGATCGATCCGCGAGGGAACGTCGCATTCGGACACGCGCGGCTCAGCATCATAGGCCTCGGCAACGGACGGCAGCCGATCGCCTCCGCGGATGGCTCGATCCATCTGATCGTCAATGGCGAGTTTTACGATTTCGAGCGCATACGCGACGAGCTTCGCGCCCGCGGCTGCGTTTTCCGCACAGAAAGCGACAGCGAGATCGCGCTGCATCTCTATCGCGAATTCGGCACGGCGGGCCTCGAGCGCCTGCGCGGAGAGTTCGCGCTCGTGCTCTACGACGCGAACGAACGCCAACTCGTCGCCATGCGCGATCGCTTCGGGATCAAGCCGCTGTTCATCGCCGAACACGAGGGAGCGATCTATATCGGCTCCGAGATCAAGGCGCTGCTGGCGGCCGGCGTGCCGGCCATCTGGGACGAGGACGCCTATGTCTCACGCGGCTTCTATCTCTCGAACCAGACGCTGTTCAAAAAAGTCCGCAGCGTCGCGCCCGGGCGTTTCGTCACCGCGACGCCGAGCGGATTGCGCGAGCAGACCTATTGGGATCTCGATTTCAGTTCCGCGGATTCGCTCGACAACGATCGTTTCGACGAAGCGGAGGCGGTCGCCGGACTGCGGGAGAAAATTCTCGAAGCGGTGCGCTTGCGCTTGCGGTCGGATGTGCCGGTCGCCATCTATCTCAGCGGCGGAATCGATTCCTCGGCGATGCTCGGATGCGCGACGCATCTGAGCGGCGCTCCGCTCGACGCCTATAACCTCTCCTTCGTCGACTCCGAGGCCCATGACGAACGGCGCTTCGCCGAGCAGGCCGCGGCTCACGCCGGCGCGCGCTTCTGCTCGATTCCCGTGACGCAGAATGATCTCGCCGACAATTTCGACGACGCGCTGTGGCACAATGAAACGCCGTTCTTCAACGCGCATGGCGTCGCCAAATATCTTCTCAGCCGAGCGGTGCGGGACGCCGGTTTCAAAGTCGTGCTCACCGGCGAGGGCTCCGACGAGATTTTCGCCGGTTACCCGCATTTTCGGCGGGACATGCTGCTCTACAACGCGCAGCATCAAGATTGCGACGTCGTCGAGGAGCTGCGCTCGAAGCTGAAGGCGAGCGAGGCCGGCTATGCGCGCGAACGCCTTCCGTCGGATGCGACCTGGATGACGGCGCAACTCGGGCACGGCGTATCCTGGATCGACAATCAGTCGAGCTGGTTCGGCGCTCTACAAGCACTCTACGGCGGCGAGACGAGGCGGCGCTGGTCGGGGATCGGACCCTATCGACGCTTCTACAACGGAACGGCGCATCACCGGCTCGCCGGCCGCGATCCGGTGCATCGCTCGATGTATCTTTGGGCCAAGAGCTTTCTACCCAATTTCGTTTTGACGACGCTCGGCGATCGCATGGAGATGGCGCACAGCGTCGAAGGGCGAGTGCCGTTGCTGGACCATCATGTCGCCGAATACGCCTGTAGGCTTCCGGTCTGGCTCAAGATCAAAGGAGGCACGGAAAAGCATATCTTCCGCGAGGCGATGCGTCCGTTCCTCCCCGAGGCGCTCTACAAGCGCAAGAAGCACTATTTCCGGGCGCCCCCGGCGATGCTGCGTCATGACGACCGGCTCTCGCAGCTCGTTCGCGACGCGCTGCACGGCGACGCGTTGTTCGATCTACCCTTCTTCGACGCCAAACTGGTGCGTCGGGCCCTCGCGGAATTGCCGGGCCTGCCGCCGGACCAGCAGGCGCTGCTCGATCCGATGTTCATGGAAATCGCCAGCCTCTGTCTGATGCAGCGGCGCTTCCGCATGAACAGTGAAACAAGCGGCGCCACGGAAAATCTCGTCATGGAGGAGATGGCATGAAAATCGGAATCATCGGCGCGGGGCTCAACGGCCTCGCCCTCGCCTTGCTCCTGAAACGCTTCGGGGTCGGAGCGGAGGTATACGAGCGCGGCGACGGGCCGCGCGACACGGGTTCGGGAATCTATGTCTGGCCGCAAGGCGTGCAGGTGCTGCGCTTCATGTTCGGGGACGATCGTCTGCTGGCGGCCGGTCAGCCGATCGAGTTTCTCGACACGCTCGACCGGCGCGGCAAACTGATCCACAGCCAGCCGGTGCGGCTCGAAGGATTCGAGTTTCCCGCGCCGGCGATGATGTTCCCGCGCAAGCGGTTGTTCGGCATGCTGCGCGACGCTCTCGACGCTCACGCCATCACCGCCGACGCCGGATGCGAGTCGATCTCGCAGGACGAGAATGGCGTGACGGTCGACTTCACCGATGGGCTCTCACGTCGCTTCGATGTCGTCGTCGGAGCCGATGGCGTTTTCTCCCGGGTGCGCAGCGCCGTCGCCCCGGAGGCGATCGTCGCCGACACGGGCGTCGCGGCCTGCCGCGGCATCGTCGAATTCGCGCATCCGGCGCTGCTCGGCGACCGATGCCAGATCTTCACCTACGACAGCGCTCGGGTGGTGACCTATCCGCTCGATGAGAGCCGATCTCTGCGTTACTGGTTCTACGCCTATCGGCATCTCGATCGGCCGCTGCTCGACAAGAACGGAATTCGCGCCGCGATCGCCGACATCGCCGACCCTCTTCCGGCGATGGTCGACGCGACGCCGCCCGAATCGATGCTCCACAATCGCCTGCACGCGATAAAGCATATCGAGAACTGGCACCGCGGCCGGGTGACGCTCCTCGGAGACAGCGCGCACGCCATGCTGCCCACGCTCGGTTACGGCTTCACGCTCGGCCTCGAGAACGGCTTCGCTCTCGCTCAATCGCTCGTCTGCAATTGCGACGCGGACATCACGAGCGCTCTGCGCCGCTATTCACGCAGGGTGCGGCTGCGTTCGCGCGAGATGCTCGAGGTCATGAGCGATCTGACCGATCTGTTTTATTTTCGCGAGGAGGGCTCGGTGACGAACGACGCGCTACGGGACCGGCTGACGAAATTCAGAAGCCTCGCCGAAACCACGGTTTTCTGATGGACGACGAAATGTTTCAGACCGCGCTTCGCGCCTTCGTCGCGGAGCGTGTCGAACCGAATATCGACGCCTGGGAACGCGCCGGGGCCTATCCGGCGAGCCTGCACGCCGAAGCGGGAGCGGCTCGCCTGCTCTCGCTCGGCGACGTTCCGGGGCCTGTTCCGCCTATTCATCAGACCCGGATGCGAATGTTGCTCGAAGAAGTCACCCGCGGCGGATCGCAGGGGCTGGCGGTAGGGCTCTGCTCGCACTTCGTCAGCCTGTCGATCCTCGCATCGGCGGGAGCGGAGGCGTTCGGATCCGTCATCGCCGATGTGCTGGCGGGCGCGCGCATCATCGCCCTCGCCCTCACCGAGCCGGACGCCGGTTCCGATCTGACCGCGCTCGACGCACGCGCCGCGCTCGGAGCCGACGGCGCGTGGCGGATCACCGGCGAGAAACGCTTCATCTGCAATGGAGCGCGCGCCCACTGCCTAGTCCTCGGCGCACGTGCGCCCGATGGCCTCGGCCTCTTCCTGGTCGAGCAGCCGCAAGCGGAGATTATCGGATATCCTCTCGAGCCGTCGGGTTGGCGCTGCCTTCCACTCGCGGCCATCCGCTTCGCGAACGCCCGCGCGCGGCTGATCGCCGCCCCCGACCGGAGCGGCCGAATCCTGCGCGGCGCCTTGACGCGAGAGCGGCTCAATCTGGCGATCTCGGCGGCGAGCGCCGCCGAGGTCGTGAGCGCCGCCGTTTTGAAGCACAGCCGAAGCCGCCTCATTCGCAACGCGCCTTTGATCGCCATGACGCATGTTCGCCAGACTCTCGCCGAATTGCACACGGCCGTCGCCATGGCCCGTCATTTCGTGGATCGGACGACCGTCGAGGACGGCGAAGTCCAGGTGGCGATGGCCAAGAACGCGGCGACCGCAGCCTTCGCATTCGCGGCGCAGATCGCGGTTCGATTGCACGGGGCGGCCGGCTGCGTGTCTCCTTCGCTCGCCGAGCGAAGCCTGCGCGACGCCCCTCTCGTCGCCATCGGCGGCGGCACGACCGAGGTGATGAACGAAATCATCGCTCGCTCACTCGAACGGAGACCGGAATGACCAACATATCCGATCATGCGCGCCTGCATAGCCGAGCGCTCCTCATGCACGACTTTCAGCGCTATTGCGGCCTGGAGCTGCTGGAGCAGGAAGCCGGTCGCTGCCGTTGTCGACTGGTCGTCACCCCCGCCATCGACAATCTGAGCCGCTGCCTGCATGGCGGCGTGACCTACGCCATGCTGGACGTCACCAGCATGCTCGCGACTTTGCCTCTGCTGGCTCCTGACGAATATGCGGTCAGCACGAACATGGCGGTCTCGATCCTGACGCCGATGCCCCGCGATTCGATCGCGGAATTTCAAGCCAGCGTGATCCGAGCAGGACGCAGGATGATTTTCACCTCGGTCGCCGCCATACGCGTCGGCGTCGGTGGCGCACACACGCCTTTCGCAACGGCGCAGATTTCCAAGGCGCGAGTGCGGCAGACCATTCTCGTTCCGGACGCAAACGGTGTTGTCGAGCGCGCGGCGTCGTAAGGCCGCCAAATTTCGAGTCTCTACTCACACTGATTTTGAAAGCCGATCGATCACGATGACATAAATATTTCAGTTCGAGGTCGTCGAGTGAACGCGAGAGCGCCAATTCGATGCCGGCGTGAGAGGAGTATCGACATGAAACAGGCGATGACGAAAATCACGCTCGAGCAATGGCGCGTGTTCGTCGCCACGGCACGGCACGGAAGTTTTCATCAAGCGGCCGAACGATTGAGCAAGACGCAGTCGGCGGTCAGCCACGCCGTTCGCAAAATGGAGGAATGCCTGGGCCAAGAACTCTTCGCGATCGAAGGACGACGGGCGACCCTGACCAAGACCGGCGAAATGATTTTTCCTCGCGCACGGGAGCTCATTGGCCATGCGACGCAAATCGAGCACTTCTGCTCGGGTTTCGATCCTAGCTCCGAGGGCGAGATTACGGCCGCAATCGATATTATTTTTCCCAAGCCGATTCTCTTGAACGCACTCCACCAATATTCGCTTCTCTACCCGAGGCTATCGGTACGGGTTTGCGAAACGGCATTGTCGGGCGCGAGCGAAGCCTTCGAGGAAGGACGCGCGCAGATCGGCATAGCGAGCTATCTTCCCGGCCGTATCGTCGCCGAGCCTCTGCTCTCGGTGCGTTTCATCTGTGTGGCCGCCGCGGGCCATCCCCTGCATCAGCTCGGCCTGCTCACGCATGAATTGCTCAAGGATCATCGTCAGGTCGTAATGAGCGACTCCGGCCTGCGGGGAGCGGACAGCGGATGGCTCGGCTCACGTCAGCGCTGGACGGTCAGCCACCTTACGACA
This sequence comes from Methylosinus sp. H3A, assembly GCF_015709455.1. NCBI lineage: Bacteria > Pseudomonadati > Pseudomonadota > Alphaproteobacteria > Hyphomicrobiales > Methylocystaceae > Methylosinus > Methylosinus sp. H3A. The sequence continues at coordinate 17,328 of NZ_JADNQW010000002.1, read as the reverse complement.
TCGGTCGCCCTCGTCGCCGATGGCCAGGGCTACGCGTGGCTTCCAGAGCACTGCATTCGCGACGAACTCGCATCGGGGCGGCTGCGTCCATTGAACCTGGCGGCGGGACGCAGCCGCATCGTCCAGCTCAACATCGGCTATGGAGAGCATTTGGAACAAGTGCGCCAGATTCTCGATCTCGTCGCAATCTTCCGCGACGCAGTGCAAGATTCCGAGCCTCCTACCCTTCCCACCATGCCAAGCCGCATCGATGCGGACTGTGGGCGAACTATTTCGAGCGTGATGTGAACAAGGCCGTGTCCAGCGTCGAAGGCGACCACAGATGACCGAGGCGCGGCAATTTCGAGAAGAGTCGTATTGCCTGACTCGGCGTCGAATCGCCTCGAACCTCGACGCTCGACATACTAGACTGCCGAACGCGAAAAAGACGCCGTCTCGCAGCTCATCGGCCGAGCGGCGTAGTAAAGGAGTTATCGCACGAACTCGGCTGGAGTGGCATTCGTCGTCAAATAATCCCGTCCCTGCTGCTCGACCGGCGTGCTCGGACGTCCCGTTACTCTCGATTGCGTCACTGGCGGCGCCTATGGCGGTTAAATATTGTGGAGCATAACTGATGAACACCGATTTCACCATCGCATCTAATGAACCCATGAAGTTCCCAGGGAGTATCGACATTGCGCAAGTGAGGATTGCGCGTCCAACCGATCAACTCGAAGCATTGGTGGCTTTCTATCGCGACGGTTTGGGGCTGGCTGAGCTATATCGATTTACCGATCATAGTGGATACGATGGCCTCATGTTGGGCCTTCCCGGTCGGGCCTATCATCTGGAATTCACACAGCACCGCGCCGGGAGCCCATGCCCGGCCCCCAGTCGGGACAACTTGTTGGTCCTGTATATTCCAGACGCTCAACAACTCGCGAGCCTGCGCGACCGACTGATCCGATCGGGCAATGAACCTGTCGACCCCGAAAACCCCTATTGGCTCGACCGAGGTCTCACCTTCGAAGATCCCGATGGTTGGCGAGTAGTGCTTTGTGGCGCTCAAGGCATATGAGGCGATTCTATGATCGTAGCCGGGCGCCGTCTGAACTGTCACTGATTTCTCGAAATGGATAATGAGCCGAGCCTTGAAATGACGCCACTTGAAATCCTCTTTGGTGCGGCGGTTCGGCTTCTCGACGAGGGACGACAAAGTCATCACGGCTCTCCTCGCCCGGCTGGAGGAGCGCGGTGAAAGCGCCAGCTCCAGCGTCGCTGAAAGGTTTCTTCTGCCTGGTTTCAACTGGCGGGCTGGTCGGCGTGACCATCGTGATTGCTGGTTTAGCCATCCGTTCCGGCTGGCATCCCATCGCGTTTCTCTTATGGTCCGCACTCGGTGGAGGCTTGGTGCTCGTCGCGGTCGCATGCGCCACGGCGGAGCGGCTGAAGCTATCCGCCGCGCTCCTGCGCTATGGGCTCCTATCTGGTCTTCTGAGCTTCGCCTTGCCGAACATGCTTTCCTTCCTATCGATTCCGCATGTGGGCGCCGGCTTCGTCTCGCTGTGCCTTGCTTTTCCGCCCTTGCTGACCTATGGGCTGGCCGTGCCGCTGCGGCTCGATCGCTTTTCGACAAAGGGCGCAGCCGGCATGACACTAGGTCTCGGCGGCGCGGCGTTGCTCGCAGCTTCACGGCCGGGCGGCGTGGATGGCGGCTGGATCTGGACGGGCATCGCTTTGACAGTTCCCGTCATTGTCGCAACGGGGAACATCTATCGTACTGTCGACTGGCCCGGAAACGCGTCGCCTCGTCTGCTCGCGCCGATCATGCTTCTGGCCGCAGCCGCGATTACGGGCGTATATGCAGTCTTCACCGATATCCCACTTAACCCTGAGACATGGGACGAGAGCGCGTCGGCGCTGCTGGCGGCGCAAATGACGATCATCGCCGCTACCTACGCACTCTTCTTCGCTCTCCAGAAGCATAGCGGTCCGATAGGCGTCAGCCAGATTGGCTGGATCAGCGCCGGCGCCGGAAAGCTTCTGGCGGTCGCCTTTTTGGGCGAAGCATTCCCGGCGATCCTTCCCTTCGCGTTCCTGTTCATTCTTGCCGGCGTCGTGCTCGTCAGCAGAAGAGCCCGGTGATGCTCCGACCGGCAACCGACGAGACCATGAGGATGTCGATTTCCGTCGAGATTTGACCCAGGATTTCCGTTGAGAAGTGACCCGGGTTGAAGATGGCTTGCGGGTCAGTCGGTCGTCAAGTTTTGGTCTTCTCCTTTGCAGGTTTGTCCGCCTTCGCCGAGCTGTCCTTGAACCGGAAGCTGTCGTTTCCAGTTTCGAGGATAGACGAACTGTTTCCGGGCATCCGGCTCGCCCTTGCGATTCGGCTGCGTCAGCGACGGGTTCGCGAGCTCCTCCTGCGGGGTTCTCTCGGGCTGTGAGAGGTCGTGGCCCGCGGCACGACGCTCGACTGTTACTCGGCGCGCCAGGTTGAGGGACTGTCAGGAATCTTGTGTGCGGGGCCGGGTTTCCATCACGCCGCGACGAAGCGATCGTCGAACATGATGGCGAATTGATTTTTCGCCTCGCACCATTCGCGCGGCGCCATTTTCCACTCCCCGGCGACTTGGCGCAAGACGAGATAGAGGAGCTTCATCGCCGCATCGTCAGTCGGAAAATGCCCTCTCGTCCGCACGGCGCGCCGCAGCTTCGCGTTCAAGGATTCTATGGCGTTCGTCGTGTAGATGATCCGCCGTACCGCGATCGGAAAGGCGAAAAACGGGATGACCTGCTCCCAATTGCGCCGCCAGCCCTGCGCGATCGACGGATATTTCTTGCCCCAATGGCCGCCGTCGAAGGCCTCCAACGCCTCTTTGGCCGCCTCGGCGGTCGGGGCGCGATAGATCGTCTTCAGCGCGGCGGCGATCGCCTTGCGGTCCTTGTATGAGGCGAATTCCATCGGGTTTCGAATGAGATGCACGATGCAGGTCTGCACGGTCGTCTGCGGAAACACCGCATTGATCGCCTCCGGAAAGCCCTTCAGGCCGTCGACCACGGCGATCAGTATGTCGCCGACGCCGCGGTTCTTCAGCTCGTTCATCACCCGAAGCCAGAATTTGGCGCCCTCCGAGGTCTCGATCCAAAGCCCCAGAATGTCCTTCGTTCCGTCCGGCGTGACGCCGAGCGCCACATAGACGGCCTTGTTGCGGACCAGGCCTTCGTCGCGGATTTTGACGCGCAGCGCGTCGAAGAAAACCAAGGGATACATCGCCTCGAGCGGCCGGTTCTGCCATTCGGCGACGGTCTCCAGCACGGCGTCGGTGACTGTCGAGATCAGATCGGGCGAGACTTCCAGGCCGTAGAGCTCGAGCAAATGGCCCTGGATCTCGCGCACCGTCATGCCGCGCGCATACATCGACACGATTTTCTCGTCGAAGCCGGGAAAGCGGCGCTGATAGCGCGCGATCAGCTTGGGATCGAAGCTCCCCTCCCGGTCCCGCGGGACCCTGATGTCGATCTTCGACGTCTCGGTCAGCACGGTCTTCTTCGAATAGCCGTTGCGGTGGTTCGCCTTGCCCGCCGCCGCTTCGCTCTCGAGATGGTCGTCCATCTCCGCGTTCAGAACCCGTTCCGCCAGCGCCTTCTTCAGCTCATCGAACAAGCCATCCTTGGAAAAAACCTCCTTCGGATCGCGTCCCGACAGCAATTGGTCCAATGTGCCCTTCTTGATCGCCATAGCCCGCCTCCTGCGGTTCTACTATGGCCCCACACACAAGATTCCTGACAGTCCCCGCTTTGGCGGCGCCGACATCTCGCTTCGCGCGCAGCAAAAAATCCACTGTCTTTCCCGCCTTATCGACGGCGCGGTAGAGATAGACCCAGTGGCCCTTGATTTTGACGTAGGTCTCATCGACGCAGAGAACGATGATCTCACGGTCGAAATGCCGGCCTTTGAAAAGATCGTCTACGTTCAGCATCGTCCATTACCCCAGCGCCGTCGTGCCTTGCACATACAATTATGCCTCTCTCGCGCCGTTTGCATCAGAACCCCGTCGATCTGCTCCTCACCGAACATGGCGAACTCGTCGAAGTCCTCCATCCGGCACAGTAGGCCGATGAGGATCGTCAGCAGAACCTCGTCCAGAGGATAGCTCGTCATCCCCGGAATGCGACCATCTTCGACGACTTTGATATGATCCAGAAAATTCGCGCCCACCGCCGGCCTCCCTCAGGGCCGCCAACAGAATCGATCCGCAAGCCCAACGCATTGACAATTTATGACTCCGCCCTGCACCCGCTTGGCGTGGGAGTTGAAAAGCGCTGCCAATTCTTTTAGTGGTAGGAAAAGACTTGCCTGGAAGGATTTCGCATGCGACCAAAAAAGCGGCGCAAGAAACTTGAAGGAAATTTCGATGGTTTCTCGCTAAATCGGCTGCGCGGCTGGGTTGCTGACAACGGCGATCGGGAAAATCCCGTGTCGGTTGATGTCTTCGCGAATGGTCTTCTCGTCGGGACATTCGCCGCAAATATCTATCGCGTGGACCTTGCGCGGGCTGGAAAGGCGCGGCAAGGCGCATGCGCTTTCGATATCGAATTTCACCCCTCTAAGGTGATGGAACAGGCTACGGTCGCGAACCTGAAGGTCGAAATTTTCATCTCCGGGCCCGAAAGCATCAAGCTTGGCGAGCAGGTTTTTCCGGACGGGAGCCCCGTAACGTTCGACATTTCGCGCGGCAAATCGCTCCTCCAGAGAATACGTCAGGTGGTAGGTCGGCGAGAGTGGCCCATCATGCCGCCGGTAAGGCAGTCGATCGCGGAAGCAGTGGCGTCCTCGCTTGAGCCGGCCTGCGTAACGGTGGAACTGCCGTCTGTTCCTGAACAGGTCTTAAAACTTGAGAGTTCTGCCCGGGTTTTCCAGTTCCACTCGGGCTCCAGTGTCGGAGACGCCGTCACCAATTCGTTATTTTATATCCAATCCATACTCGCGGATTTCGGGATAGGCTCGAAGATATTCGTCGAACATCGGGATCCACGCCTTGCAGACCGGCTCGGGCTGATTCACGAATTCGTGCCGAAGGAGGATGATCTCCTGATCATTCACCACTCGATGGGGCATGACATCATGCCCATGCTGCAGAAGCTGAAGTGCCGCAAAGTTTTACTTTATCATAACATCACGCCACCCTCGTTCTTCACCGAAGGGTCACCTTTCCGCCATTATGCGTTGCAGGGCCTAAAGCAACTCGAAGAGTTTAGTGGCATGATAGACGACGCCATCGCCGACTCTGCCTATAATGCGCGGGAATTGACGCGGCGCGGGTATGAGGATGTCAAAGTCATTCCACTTCTCAAAGACTTCGCGCCGCTGCGCAGCGCGCCATATAATCCCGCCTTCCATTATTTCAATAAGCCGCGATATCAGATTCTCTTCGTAGGCCGAATTTGCGCCAACAAGGGACAGCTCAATCTCGTCCGTTTTATGGACCAATATGCGGACCGCTTTGACTATCCGCTCCATCTCACACTGATCGGCCATTTCGATCACAGCGAGGGCTACGCCGCGCGGCTGCTGGAGGCAATAGAGGCCTCCGCTTTCAGGGATCGCATTCACGTTGTGGGCCACGTGTCCGATCAGGATCTCTTCGGATATTACCGTGCCGCCGACGTCTATCTCTCGCTTAGCGAGCATGAGGGCTTCGGGGTGCCGCTCCTTGAGGCGATGACTTTCGACGTGCCGGTGGTAGCGCTTGCGGGAACAGCCGTCGGCGAGACGCTCGGCTCCGCGGGAATTAAGCTCGGATCCACGAGCCCGGAAGAAATCGCAGAGGCACTCGATCCCCTGTTGTATGATCGCAGCTATCGGCGAAAGGTGATTCGACGCCAACGAGAGCGGCTGCGTACCTTTGATCGCAACGTCCTTGCAACAAAATTGCTGGACTTCCTATTGCCGCATCTGCCGGCGGAGGTTGTGGTGGGTCTCGACCCAATCTGCGGAACGTCTCCGGACCAACACAGCAATATTTCAAGACAGTTTATCATTGAAGGTCCATGCGAGACTTCCTACAGTCTCGCTATCGTCAACCGGAACCTCGGCATTGCGCTCGGTCGCATCCCTGGCATTGAGGCGGCTCTCGTTCCAGCCGAAGGCATCCCGGGATATGTTCTCGACACAAAGGGTCTCAATGCGCATCCAGAGATCGAGCCTTTGCTTGGGATGCCGGCGACAAATTCGGAAGCGGCGGTAGTCTCGATCCGTAACATGTATCCGCTGCGGCCGGCGGGGATGTTGGGCGATTTACGCCTCGCGTTCTTTTTCTGGGAAGAAAGCGACGTTCCAAACGAGTTGGTGCAACTGATAAACCGTTATCTCGACGGCGTGATTGTTGCGAGTGAGTTTGGTCAGCGCATCTGTCGCAATTCGGGCATCCGCACGCCAATCGCGGTGTGCGGATGTGGGCTCGATCCGCGTGATTTCTCCCGCAGGAAAAACGGGCTGTCGCGGCGGCATGAAGATCCCTTCACTTTTTTGCACGTCTCCTCCGGCATGGCGCGCAAAGGCGTGGAGGAGCTGCTGTCTGCTTATGTTGCGGCCTTCAGTGGAAGCGATAATGTTGAACTGATCATAAAGACTTATCGCCATCCTAATAATATTGTCGAAGTGCTCTATGAAAAGATTGTGAAAGGCAGTGGCCACGAGCCGGCTGTTAAGATCCTTTTCGAAGATCTAACGGACGAGGAGATGGCCCGGCTTTATAGTGCAGCAGACGTGATGGTACTGCCGACGCGTGGCGAAGGGTTCAATCTCCCTGCGGCTGAAGCACTCTTTCTTGGCATACCTCTCATAACAACCCGACACTCAGCGCATCTGGACTTCTGCAACGACAATAACACTATCCTGCTAGATTACGTGTTTGAATCGTCCGAAAGTCATCTGAGGGGTGGGGAATCCATGTGGGTTCGGCCAAACGTCTCCGACCTCGCCGTGAAGATGCGCTCACTGTTTCGGAGGGCTGCGAAAAATGAAACGGAGGCGAGGGTCGCCGATGGCATGAAAACCGCGTCGGATCTGACCTGGGACAAAACCGCGGCGGCTGTGAGTCTTTTCGTTGACGATCTGGTAGGGGAGAGAAAACAAATGCCCAAGCTGAAGCTAGCGTGGGTTTCAACCTGGAATACTCGGTGCGGAATAGCATCCTATTCCGAGCACCTTATTTCTAATCTGGCAAAAGACTCATTTGAAATCGACATCTTTGCGAATCACTTAAAGGATCAACGCTCGGACGCATCGAACGTCGTGCGATGCTGGACGGATCGAAACGGATCTTTGGACCAGCTGGTTGAAAACATATTGAGGGGCGGTTATGACGTAGCCGTCTTTCAATACAACTATGGCTTCCAAACCATCGAGCAGCTCGGTACGGCAGTAAGCCGGCTCGAAGCTGGTGGCGTAGACACTCATGTCTTTTTTCACAAGACCGCGGAAACTACAATTAACGGCATTCCCGAGTCGATCGCCCACGCCGCGGGGAGCTTAGCGCGCGCAACGCGGCTTGTTGTACATTCCATCGAGGACGTCAATCGTCTCAAGTGTTATGGCCTTATCAACAATGTGGTTAAGATTCCACAGGGCGCGCTCTCGCCGGTACCGATGAAATATGCGACGGTGCGACAGTTACTTCGCCTGGATGGATTTACGCCCATTGTCGGCAGTTTCGGCTTTATGTTACCAAAGAAAGGAATTCCAGAACTAATTCTAGCTTTCAGCATGTTGTTAAGAAGACACTATCCAAAGGCGCTGCTGCTGCTTCTAAACTCCCAGTTTCCAGATCCACTTTCGGAAGCAGAGCGGGTCAAATGCGTCGAACTTATCGAGAGTCTAGGGATTAAGAATAATGTCATATTGATCAGCGACTATCTTGAGATAGACGAGGCGCTGCTGCTGCTGTCTGCTGCAGATTGCGTGGTGTTTCCCTATCAGGACACCAAGGAGTCCTCGAGTGCCGCCGTTAGGCAGGGCATATCTTCGCTCAGGCCGGTGCTCACGACGCCGCTGGCCATTTTTGATGACGTTGCGGACTGCGTCCAGTTCCTCCCGGGCGCATCACCTCAGGATATCGCTGACGGCGTACATCGGCTGCTGGAGGAGCCAGACGCGTGCGAGCACCTTTCAGCCAATCAGGCGAAATGGTTGTCAGAGCACAATTGGCCTTGTATCGGCCAACGCTTGTCAAACATGATCTTGGGACTTTACGAAGACCGACACGGGGCCGCTGTGACTGGCGCGCGCACGTCGTCGAAAAAATCGGTCGAAGCGCCGCCGGCTTTGCCGGACATGGTGCAGAATATCCTGGTCGGGCTTCAAGCGGAGGAATTCGTAAGGATCGCCTTTCATCGCGTTCTGGGGCGTGACGCCGACAGGGATGAGGTACGGACTTATGGCGACCTGTTGCAAAATCGGCTGCGGACCAAAGCCGAGATCGTGGACGAGATCATGGCCAAGGATGAGACGAGGGAATACCGCGCGAAAATGTCCAGGCACGGAGACGGAAACCACGGCGCAGTGTGGACGGTCTCCTTCGCCGATCTGACCAAGGAAGACGACGAGTTCGTTTTCGACGTGTATTACAAATTGCTCATGCGCCCGCCGACGCAGACCGAATACGCGGCGTTAATACGCCAGATTCGCTCAGGATCTGTTACGCGCCGCGACGTAGTCGACCAGATTTTGGCGCTGGATGAATTCGTGCAGAACGATCTACCTATCCTCGTCGTCTGATGCGGGCGCGCTTGGTGCCAGATCCCCTCATCCTAGGTGCCGAACCAAGTGTCGGTTGCGGAAGCCAACAAATCAAGCGCGAGCAGATTTCCAGGGTGAGTTTCTGCGGATTTTTCGCGTTTCCAAAATCGGGTTAAAGAAGAGGCGCACGAATGTCTCACCTGGAGGTAAAGATGTTAAATTCTCTGCTCTTCTAAAATCCATTGCGCCTAGCCGGCGGAAGCACGGCTATTGCGCCTACTATTTCGGCCCCCGGGATGGTAATTCCCGGCCCAGCGTGGCGAGGGACCTCAATGAGCGATGCAACGGAACTCATGAACGTCAGTCTAGACGCCAAGCAACGCGCGCTACGGTCGAGCGCCTATCGAGAAGACCTGTTTGCACGTCTGCAGGTCTGGCCGCCAACCGACGCGCCGGGAAAAGATTTCATAGACGCCTTTACGTTGATCGAGCAGATCGCAGATGATTCAAGGCTGGCTCTCATATGGACCCTGTGGAGCAGAGTAGACAGATTGGAGGTCGCCAGCCGGGCTGTCTCCCACTTCGCCCGTGATCTTTCGTGGGTGCGCCTTTCCGACGCGATCTCGATTGCCCGCCGCTTCGCCGACTCGATGTCGATGTTTCCGGAACTGGCCGCCGACTTGAAGCACGGCGAGCTGGCCGAGCAGATCAGAAGCATGGGCAATGAACAGAATTCATTGTACTTCTTTGCTCTCTCCTATCTGGTTTTCCCGGGTGACCATCGGGCGCTCGAGCGGCTCTTGCTGCAGCTCGCTCACAACAAAGCCTATGCTCCTCTCAAGGCGTTCCTTGAGTTCACTGCGCCCACGGATTTCGACAAGGCATTTTATTCGCGCCTTACCAACGAAATTCTTGGGGCCGGAGGCAGCATTGAATTATGCGAAGTTCTCGGTCTGCTCGCCGATAAAATCGGCGAGCCCGCGTCGCTCTCAAAGCAAAGACTGGGTGTGGCGATCAGCCAGGCACTCGTCTCGAACAGTGACGCGCTCGGTGCGCTCGAACCAATTCGTCTCGTGGAAATCGTCGCAGGTGCCCGGCAGAAAATATTCCATAGGGGCGTTGAGCAACGCATTTCCCTGCGGAAACCCGACACGCCAGATGTCTTAAACGTTCTCGACCGCGTCCAGAAGATTATTTTTCCCTTTGAAAAGGGAAGAATTGTCCCCACAGGAGATGCCAAGCCCGAAGGCAGGGACAGGCGCTCAGGAGTCGTTTCCTGGACTGATTTCCTATTGGCAAAAGGGCCCGCCTGGATCGCGGCGTCATCGTTGCGATCAACATACGCGGAGCTATCCCCTGAGGGTGCCCTGACCGCAAAGGAACATCCGGCCGGCGGAGTCTTCCAGTTTGGACCTCATATCTCGCTTGGCTCAGGCGTCTATCGCTTGGTTCTATCAGGTTCTGCCGCCAAAGGGCTGCACATTCAATTTAAAGTGAGCGCCGACTGTGGTGCCCGGTCCATCGAAGCGCTCATTTTCGAGACGAGCGCACGCCAGACCACAGGGAATGCGCTCTGCGAGGTTGAGTTCGAGCTGGAAAGTCGCGTTGAGGGAATCGAGTTTTTGCTCATAGTCACACATGGCGTGGGGGCGCTTGCCGTTAACGGCGTAACGCTAACACGAAAACCGCCAACGATCTTGCAAAGCGCTTGACTGTTTACGGAATACTAATGACTGAGGATGCCACCTGGCCCGTTCTCTTATGGATCTCATAATGACAATCATGAGTCCTTCCTGTCATCATGTGCGGCGTTGTTGCAGGGAGGCGCGTTGGGACGGAATTCGCCATTTGGCGCGGTGATTATGCGAGGCGAACGAACTGTGCCTGACCGAGCTCACACATACGATTGAGCGCTTTGACCGCAATCGCCAGAGCCGGCCTCGGAAATTCGGACAGTGGCTTGAGTGGATTTTCTGCCTGACAGCGGCGAGGATTCTCGCTGCGAATCAGGAGTGACGTGCCCCCGAAGTTTCATCCAGCGGCGAGTTGAGTCCCGGCGGTTGATACGCCCGCGGGCGTGGGGTGAGCAACAGGCGATCGGCGGAGCTGGTCGGGGTTGCGCAGCCGATCGCCTGTTGCGGTGAGCGCGGCCGCATAGTCCGCCGGCGTCGCATAGCCGAGGGAAGAGTGCGGGCGCCTGTGGTTATAATCGTGAACCCAAGAGCGAACTTTCTCTCTCGCATGGTCGAGCCCGAAGAACAGCGTCTCGTTGAGCAGCTCGTCCCGCATGCGGCCGTTGAAGCTCTCACAAAAACCGTTCTGCATCGGCTTGCCCGGCATGATGAAGTGCCACTCCACCTTGTTCTCCTCCGACCAGGACAGGACCGCGTTCGAGGTGAACTCGGTCCCATTGTCGGAAGCGATCATGCCGGGCTTGCCGCGCCTTTCGATCAGCGCCGACAGCTCGCGCGCCACCCGCTTGCCGGAGATCGATGTGTCCGGGATCGCCGCCAGGCATTCACGCGTTACGTCGTCGACGATGTTGAGGATGCGGAATCGTTGGCCACTGGCGAGCTGGTCGTGCACGAAGTCGAGAGACCATCGGGCATTCGGCTTCGCCTCGACGACAATCGGCGCCCGTGTTCCCACGGCGCGGCGGCGTGCGCGGCGCTTCCTCACCGTCAGGGGACTGTCAGGAATCTTGTGTGTGGGCCATAGTAGAACCGCAGGAGGCGGGCTATGGCGATCAAGAAGGGCACATTGGACCAATTGCTGTCGGGACGCGATCCGAAGGAGGTTTTTTCCAAGGATGGCTTGTTCGATGAGCTGAAGAAGGCGCTGGCGGAACGGGTTCTGAACGCGGAGATGGACGACCATCTCGAGAGCGAAGCGGCGGCGGGCAAGGCGAACCACCGCAACGGCTATTCGAAGAAGACCGTGCTGACCGAGACGTCGAAGATCGACATCAGGGTCCCGCGGACCGGGAGGGGAGCTTCGATCCCAAGCTGATCGCGCGCTATCAGCGCCGCTTTCCCGGCTTCGACGAGAAAATCGTGTCGATGTATGCGCGCGGCATGACGGTGCGCGAGATCCAGGGCCATTTGCTCGAGCTCTACGGCCTGGAAGTCTCGCCCGATCTGATCTCGACAGTCACCGACGCCGTGCTGGAGACCGTCGCCGAATGGCAGAACCGGCCGCTCGAGGCGATGTATCCCTTGGTTTTCTTCGACGCGCTGCGCGTCAAAATCCGCGACGAAGGCCTGGTCCGCAACAAGGCCGTCTATGTGGCGCTCGGCGTCACGCCGGACGGAACGAAGGACATTCTGGGGCTTTGGATCGAGACCTCGGAGGGCGCCAAATTCTGGCTTCGGGTGATGAACGAGCTGAAGAACCGCGGCGTCGGCGACATACTGATCGCCGTGGTCGACGGCCTGAAGGGCTTTCCGGAGGCGATCAATGCGGTGTTTCCGCAGACGACCGTGCAGACCTGCATCGTGCATCTCATTCGAAACTCGATGGAATTCGCCTCATACAAGGACCGCAAGGCGATCGCCGCCGCGCTGAAGACGATCTATCGCGCCCCGACCGCCGAGGCGGCCAAAGAGGCGTTGGAGGCCTTCGACGGCGGCCATTGGGGCAAGAAATATCCGTCGATCGCGCAGGGCTGGCGGCGCAATTGGGAGCAGGTCATCCCGTTTTTCGCCTTTCCGATCGCGGTACGGCGGATCATCTACACGACGAACGCCATAGAATCCTTGAACGCGAAGCTGCGGCGCGCCGTGCGGACGAGAGGGCATTTTCCGACTGACGATGCGGCGATGAAGCTCCTCTATCTCGTCTTGCGCCAAGTCGCCGGGGAGTGGAAAATGGCGCCGCGCGAATGGTGCGAGGCGAAAAATCAATTCGCCATCATGTTCGACGATCGCTTCGTCGCGGCGTGATGGAAACCCGGCCCCGCACACAAGATTCCTGACAGTCCCCACCGTCAGCCCTTCCTCGCGGTAGAGCCGATAGATGCGGTTCTTGCCCGAGAGCTCGCCCCGCTGACGAAGCAAGACGAACAGCCGCCGGTAGCCGAAGCGCCGACGCGCATTGGCGAGATCACGCAGCTCGGCGCGAAGCTCGGCGTCGGCCGGACGCTTCGACGCGTAGCGCGCCGTCTTGCGATCGATCGCGACGATCCGGCAGGCCCGACGTTCCGACAGACCCATGACGGCCCGAAGGTGCGCGACCGCGTCGCGCTTGACGCCGGGCCCTACCATTTTTTTCCCAGAAGCTCACGCATCGCCGCCGCATCGAGCATCTGATCGGCCAAGAGCTTCTTCAGACGCGCGTTTTCCTCCTCCAGCGCCTTCAGTCGCTTGGCCTCGGAAACGTCCATCCCGCCGAATTTGGCCTTCCAATTGTAGAGCGTCGTCTCCGAAATAGCGTATTTGCGCGCGAGGTCCGCCGCCTTCGCGCCGGCTTCCTGCTCCCGCAAAATCCCGATGATCTGCTCTTCCGTGAACCGTTTCTTCTTCATCGTGTCCGTCCTGCAATCGGCCGGACTCTAGGCTCAGGACCTATTAATTTGGAGTGAGGCGTGATTCAAGGTCTCCGAAATGGAGGCTTTGATGGGTGATTTGTTTTTGCTGAGCGAAGCGGAGATGGCGCGAATTTCCCCTCACTTTCCCTTGGCGCACGGCGTGCCGCGGGTGGACGACCGCCGCGTGGTCAGCGGGATCGTCTAGGTCATCAAGAATGGCCTGCAATGGAAGGACGCCCCGAAGGAGTATGGGCCGCCCAAGACGCTCTACAATCGCTTCATCCGTTGGAGCCGGCTCGGCGTCTTCGATCGTATCTTCGCCGCGCTCGCGGGAGAAGGGCCGAAGCCGGAGCGGATCATGATCGACTCCACTCATCTGAAAGCGCATCGGACGGCGGCGAGCCTCCTAAAAAAGGGGCTCTTTCCCGCTGTATCGGCCGCACGAAAGGCGGGCTGAACTCCAAGCTCCACGTCGTTTGCGACGGCGCCGGCAAGCCGCTTGTCATGATGTTGACCGAAGGGCAGATGAGCGATCACAAAGGCGCGAGGCCGATGCTCGACGCGCTGCCGCCGTCCTCGGCCCTGATCGCAGATCGCGGCTACGACAGCGACTGGTTTCGGCGAGCGCTCGCGGAACGCGGACCGAGCCCTGCATTCCGCCGACAAAGAGCCGTAAGAAGCCTCTCGATTACGACAAGGCGCTCTACCGGCAACGTCATAAGATCGAGAACCTCTTCGCCAAGCTCAAAGACTGGCGGCGCATCGCCACCCGTTACGATCGATGCGCGCACGCCTTCTTCTCCGCCATATGCATCGCCGCCGCTGTCGCCTTCTATCTCAATCAATGAGTCCTGAGCCTAGTTTATAACCCGATTCTACGGACTTCGTAGGCGACAGAAAATCGCGGTCGTGTCGCAAATTTTGTCTACGGAGGCATCGGCCAATCGCCCTCCGAAATGCGCGATCGTGAAACGCTGCGGCTCGAATTCGATTATTGACCCGCGCCGACGTCGAGCGTCGTAGTAGGGACTCGAGCGCAGGCGACCGATGTTTCACGGGCGCAGTCGGTTGCGTCAATGGATGAAGACGCGCCTCTACGAAATCGAGAGCAGTAAATGGATCGGACTGTCTCCATCGAGCAATCGATCGACAATGCCGCCAGCTGATCGTCGTCGGGCTTTGCGGACTGCTTGCCATGGTCGATGGATTCGATGCGCGGGCCATGGCCTACGCCGCTCCCGCCGTCGCCGCCGAACTGCATATCCCGACCTCCGATTTCGGACTGGTCTTCGGCGCGAGTTCCTTCGGATCGCTGACGGGCGTCCTGGCGCAAGGGCCGCTCGGCGACAAATTCGGCCGCAAGTCGGTCATGCTAGCGGTGTTCCTGCTCGTCGGCGCCGCGTCGCTGCCGAACGTCCAGGCGACGAGGCTCGACGAGCTGATTACTCTGCGCTTCCTCGCTGGATTGGGGCTCGACGGGACTCTTCCGAATCTCTTCGCGATCACCGCCGAATATACACCCCGTCGGCGTCGCTCGACTTTCGTCACGGCGATGTTCTGCGGCGTTCCTCTCGGCTCGATGCTGGGCGGCTCGAGCGCTGCAAATTTTTGTCAAAAATATTGTATAAAGAGCCGGGAGTGAAATTCTTCAAGAAATAGCGTTGTCAAAAGCAAGCGTCATCTGCCGCGCAAGCATGCGGAATCCTCATCCAGATATCCGCCATGATGACATGATGGATCTTCTCCGTCTGACGCAACAGGAATGATCCGCCTCGACCGGCGGCACCCACCCGTCAGCTCACCGCGCAAACCTCGTCGATGATGGATACCGCCGCGTCGATTTCGCTTTCCTCGACCGTGAGCCGAGGAAATAGGCCGAGGAACGATCCCATGGCGCGGGTGAGGAGCCCGCGTTCGGCCAGCATCGCGCGCATCGGCTCCGCCTCTCCGGGGCATTCCAGGCACTGCATCAGGCCAATGCCGCCCAGCGCCGTGAACGCTCCGCGGCGCTTATAGAACAACTCTGCGAGCCGGTCTTCGAGACGCCAGCTTCGATTCTGCACGCGTTCCAGAAAGCCCGGAGTCGCCAGCCCATCCACGAGGGCGCGCCCTGTCAGAAGCGCCGCCCGATCGACGAGGGGCGGACGGCCCGGCGCCCCGCGCGCCAATTTTTGCGTGGCGATCAACGCGGCCAGCGGCGGGGCGTTTCCATGCCGATGAAGGACGACCATCACATCCGGGGTCACGCCCGTCCATTCATGCGCCCACAGCATGCCCGAGCGACCGAGGCCACAAAAGCTCTCGTCGAAAGCGAGGATAAGTCCATATTCGTCCGCTGTCTCGCGCAAGCGGGCGAGCAGCCCTCCGGGGACAACCTCGAAACCGGCTTTCGTCCGCACCGGAGCGATCAGAATTCCAGCGGTCCTATTGTCGATCGCCGTGGCCAATACGCCCGCATCGTCGGTTTGGAGCAGTGTGACTTCGCTGTCGTCTTCCAAGCCGGGGGGCAAGCCTCCGGCCCCATCCGAAGCTCCGGCGCAGACGATGAGCCGGCGCCGCTTTGGACGGCCGACGATCCGATGGTGACGCCGCATCGTCTCGATTGCGTAGCGCCAAGCCTCGGCCTCGGACTCGAACAAGAAGACGCGGTCGCCAAAGGAAATGGGCGCGATTTCGGCGCAGAGCGCGTCGGAGAGATCGGCTGTCTCTAGCGCCAATTCTGGCGATGGCTCATCCATCGGCTGCGCCGATCCCGCGGAATTCTCCGAAAAGCCGAGCAACGAACCTGAAAAGTCGAGCGGACTCGCCACAGCAGACCCGTCGCTGGCGTTGACGGGCTCGATCTGGTCATTGGGCTCCTTGGCCGAATCCGACGATGCGCCTGACATGTTCCGCTATTCGAGGGCGAGGCCGCGCGTTTGTGGAGCGGCAAGCACGGCGCCTGGCTCCTGTAGCGAATCAACAAGCAAGAATTAAGCCATATCGATGCGTGGCGGGCGCAATTCGACGTCAGGCGATTGCCGACGCCGAGGCATGGGCGCATACCGAGGCAATCGCGTCACGAGACCTCGAGCCGGGCCACGGGATATCCGGCGCGGTTCAAGTGGTGGAAGCTGTCGTCTCTGGAGGGCTGTCGCGCAACGCGGCGGCGAAACGTTTCGAAGTCGGCATCGCCAGCGCCGTGCGCTGGGTCAAGGGGCCACGGGTCGAAGAGTTGATCGAGGCCGCGGGCGCCGAGTTGCGCTATCTCCCGCCCTATAGCCCCGGCATCTTCGAACCTGCACAATGCGCAAACTACTTCGCCGCTTGCCGATATGATCCACCTTGATCGCAGCCCGCTCTAACAATAATTGCCATCACACATCGACGTCGAAATGAATGTGCCTGCGGCGAGACGTCGCGTGTAGAAACTGAACGATAGACGAAATCAAAGCGTTCATCTTTCTGCCCATTACGCGACGCTATCGTCATTTTGGCATGCGCAATAGCACCGTGATCGTTCGAAATTTATGCGGAGCGAGCTCGGCGATGTGTCGTCCATATACGAATTCGACAAATACGCCGCGGCCGACGACATGGCGCCGAATTTGCGGACAATCAACGCTATACGAATAGTCAGGCCAGTCTATGCCCGTCACGCACTCGCGAAAATCCCCATCATGACCCGACAGAACGTCGTGCGTATGACGCGTCTCGCGACGCTCACGCTCGCTATCGCCTTCAACGGTACAAGCATCGCGGCGCCGACCTCTATCGAGATCGAGAATCCATGGTGTGCGACGACTCCGAAAGGAGTGACGATCGGGGCATGCTATGTGACCATACGAAACTCGGGTCGAGCAGACAGGATTGTCGGCGCGCAAGCGGAGCGCGCCGATCATGTCGAGCTCCACCAAATGAGCGTCGCCGATGGCGTCGGACGAATGCGTCCACTCGCAAAAGGGCTCGACATTCCTGCGGATTCCACGGTCGATTTTCGTGAAGGCGGCTATCATCTCATGGTGATCGACCTCAAGTCGCAGTTGACGACCGGAGAGACGCTGAGAGGATCTCTGCAATTCGAGAACAACGGAACGATAGTGGT
>NZ_JADNQW010000001.1 GCF_015709455.1 Methylosinus sp. H3A | reverse complement strand
CGCGAGTTGATCCGCGCGCGCACCGGCGAGGGCCGCAGCCGCGCGAAGGCGCGAGGCGTTCACATGGGCCGCCCCCTGCCCTTACCCGCCATCAGCGCGAGGAAGCGCTTGCGGCGCTCGCGGAAGGCAGCGCGACGCAAGCCGATCTCGCGCGGCGGTTCAATGTCTCGCGCAGCACGATTTCGAGGCTTTAGCCGTTCGCGGTCTTGAAGGCTATTGAGACGAAGCGGGCTCTCAGCTCTCCCCGCGCTTCAGGCGCGCGAGATACTCCTCGCGCGTCATGGACCTTGATCCGGCCTCTTCGCGCCGAACCCGATCCCGGCCGGGGAGGGCGTCACGGATGACGTCCAGATTCTTCCAGGGCGCCATCTCGTCCCCGCGTGGCTCGCCCGGCACGAAGGGGGATGTTTCCGCGCGCTGATAGCGATGCACATAGCGCGAGCAGTTCACGAAGGCCTCATAGACCTTCACTACCAGCA
This sequence comes from Methylosinus sp. H3A, assembly GCF_015709455.1. NCBI lineage: Bacteria > Pseudomonadati > Pseudomonadota > Alphaproteobacteria > Hyphomicrobiales > Methylocystaceae > Methylosinus > Methylosinus sp. H3A. The sequence goes on along the minus strand of NZ_JADNQW010000001.1, from coordinate 47,021 downwards.
GAAGCTCCGCGCCGGGAAAGGCTGCAAGCTCCGCCTCGTCGCGCACGAGGCGCGCGGCGCCGTGGATGCGCAGCCGGTGCGGCTGCTCGAAATCGATGAACAGCAGTCCGACCTTCGCATTGGCGGCGACATTGCCCGCGGAGAGATACATGCCGTTGCCGTTATAGCTCGGCAAGACGAGGGTCTGGTCGTCGAGCGCCCGCACGAAGCCCGGCGCCCCGCCCTTGTAGGAACAGGTGGGAAAGCCGCGATGGTCGACGGTGGTGAGGAACACCATGTCCCGCCCGGCGATGAAGGCCTTGTGCTCGTTCGTCAGCGTGCTCGTCACCATCATCTTGCGCAGGGCGTTGGCCAGCGGCCGGCTGTCGAAGGCGTCCTGCAGCAAGCGGTGCGACTCGCCATAGAGCTCGGCGATCGCCCCGAGCGACGGGCGAAAGGCGGGCTCGTCCGGCGGCGGAACGAGCGACCAGACGAGCCGGTCGAGGCAGATCGTCCACAATATGCGGTGCGTCGCAGCCGCTTCCTCCCCCTGGAGCTCGCCGTGGGTGAGCGTCAGCTCGCAAGCGTCGGCGCCCAGTGGGCGCAGATCGACGTCGACCCGCGTCGGCGGCCCGCATAGGCCGGCTGCGGCGCCCTCATATTCCCAGCTCAAGGCGATCCGCCGTTCCGCCGCGACTTCGATGTAACGGCCGCAGAGGCAATAGCGCGTTCCATCCGGATCGAGGCCCTCCAGCCGGTAGGCGCCGCCCGGACTCGGGTCGATGACCGCGTCCCGCAGCGCTCCGGCTCCCCGGAATCAGCCAGCGGACCAGCCATTTCGGGTCCGTCCAGGCGGTGAATATCTGTCCTGCCGGCGCATTGATGCGGCGGACCAGGACGAGCGAGACCGGACGACCCGCGGGGCCGGTCATGTCACGCGCTCCAGGGCGCGGCCGCGCGTCTCGGGCAGGAACAGGCCGCTGACCACGAGCGCGACCAGCAGGACGCCGACTGCGTACCATAGGCCCGCATAGAGATTGCCCGTGGCGGTGAAGGCGGCGAATGAGATCGCCGGGAGGAAGCCGCCGAACCAGCCGCCGATGTTGTAGGACATCGCGAAGGCCGTGGCGCGGATGCGGGTCGGGAACATCTCCACCATCCAGGCCGAGAGCGGGGCGGACGCCATCGCGACGAAGATGCTGAGGACGGCATGAGCGTGATCAGCATCGAACATTGGTCGTCTCCGGCGCGGCGCGGGCAGGATATCCCGCATCGGCCAATGCGGCGGCGAGGGCGCCGTCGAAGGCCTTGGCCTGCTCCGTGAAGATCGCCCGGTCGAGCCCGCCGCCCTCGAAGGCGGGAATTACCGCGGCGCCGATCTCCACTTGGGCGGCGCGGCCCGTGACGCGGCGCGATTGCCGGTAGGGCACGCCGAGCTTGGCGACGGCGCGCCGGGCGATGTCGCAAGAGCCGTGGAACTCGGTGAGGCCGAACGGATCGAACTGGCGGCTGCATGTCGCCGGGTCGGCCGCCACCGTTACCGGATGCGTGGTCATCGCCGCCGCGAGACGCGGGTGCGCATAGAGGGTGACGCCGAGGAACACCGGATAGGCGGCGAGCGCCGTGCCTATGAAGCCGGCGAGCACGACCGGCTTGCGGCCGATCCGGTCCGACAGCCAGCCGGCCAGGATCATCGCGGCGATGAAGACCACGCTGTAGCCGAGGATAGTGTAGTGCAGCAGGAAGGGATCGATCTTCAGGTTCAACGCCAGGAGGTAGATCGGATAGGAGCCGGTCGCGATCGCGACCGACTGGCCAGCGGCGGCGCCGAACAGGACCGAGCAGCGCCACCCGCAGATGCTCCCAGCGGCCGAAGGCCTCGCGCAGCGGCGTCCGCGAGCCGCCGCCCGACCGCTTCATGGCCAGGAAGACCGGAGATTCTTGCAGGCGCAGCCGGATATAGACCGAGACAGCATGAGCACGGCCGAGAGCAGGAATGGAATGCGCCAGCCCCAGGCCTCGAATGCAGTCTTGCCGAGCGCCGACTCGCAGGCGAGCACGACCAGGATCGCCAGAGCCAGGCCGCTCGCCGCGGTGACAGCGATCGCGCTGGTGGCGAAGCCGCGCCGGTGGGCGGGGGCATATTCGGCGATATAAGTGGCTGCGCCGCCGAACTCGCCGCCATAGGCGAGGCCCTGCAGGATGCGCAGCGCCATGAGCAGCAGCGGCGAGGCGATTCCTATGGTCGCGTAGTTCGGCAGCAAGCCCGATGAGCACGGTCGACAGGCCCATGATCAGGATGGTGAGCAGAAAGGTGAATTTGCGTCCGGCCCGGTCGCCGAGGGGGCCGAACACCAGCCCGCCGAATGGGCGGGCGACATAGGTCACGGCGGCGGAGAGCAAGGTGAAGATATAGGCATAGGCGGGATCGAGCCCGGAGAAGAACTCGGCGGCGACGATCGCGGCCATCGGCCCGTAGAGCACGAGGTCATAAGCTTCGAAGACGGCTCCAAGAGAGGAGGCCACCACCACCCGGCGCAGGCTGCTGGGATCGGCCGCCTGGTCGGCGGCGGGCGCGGGCACGGACGTTGTAGCCCGTTCGCTCGAGAGGGCATTCTGAGTCAAGCGCTTCCTCCATCTTGTTTCTACCGGTTGGCGCCGGACTCTAACGGCCCGTGTCCTCCGCCTTCATCTGAGCGACGACGGCATCCAAGGCGTCGAGCGCTCGCTCCAGAAGCGTTCATGCGCATCGAGCCAGTTCCGGGCCGCGGCGAGGCCACGGCTGTCGAGGCTGCACATCTGATGACGGCCCTGCTTGCGTCGGATGACGAGACCCGCCTGCTCCAGCACTTTCATGTGGTTGGAGACAGCGACGAAGGAGATCGGAAACGAGGGAACGATTTCTCCAATGCTGCGCTCTTGTGCGGTCAGCATACGCAGGATCGCCCTTCGATGCGGGTCGGCCAGCGCGTGAAAGACCGAGTCGAGCGTCGCCTCAGAACATTTAATCATTTCATTAAATATCGACGCCCGCGCGTCGGTTGTCAAGATGGAGTGCAGACATCGATGGGCGCCACCTCGACGTCATTAAACGTTTGAAACTCTGCGCTCCACAGGGGAAAAATTGGGTGCTTGTTCACACAGCCGATCGCCTGTTGCTCACGTCTGGCAGGTTCCGATGCACGTCCTCCAATGCTCGGCCCTTTTAAAAAACGCTGCTGTCTCAGAAATTCCGAAGCTTTCCTCAAGACTCTCGACGAATCAGCGAAATCTCGGCAGGCTGGCTCGATGCGCGACGTGATTCACGCCGCGCGTTGTCGTGCAACCTTTTGGGGGAGCAGAAGCCCAAAAACAAAAACCCGCCTCGAAGGGCGGGCTTTTATCCGGCCGATTTAGGGAAAACCCGCCGGGAAAGTCGTGCGTCTGGACAACCACGACTCTCCGAAAATCAGGCCCCAAGTCAAGCGGAAACCTCGTTTCCGCTAACGGGGTTGTTTGCGCCGGTTTCTAGCCTCTTTCGCGGCGGTTTGAGCCATCAAACCGAAGGAGAAACCATGCCTTTTTCACACAAATCGATTGCCGCGCCGACCGGTTCCCGACGACTCACGCTGACCATGCTCGCTGCGCGCGAGCGCGCCGATGAATTCGTAGGGGCCGCGGCCGGCAGCGCGCGCCCTTTCTCCTACCTCGCCGCGTTTCAGGAGGCGGAGCCCTATCTCGGCCTGCCGCCGCAGGCCTACAAGCTCATCGCGTGGCTCGTGAAGCAGACCATGCCGCATGACTGGGAAGAAGGCTCTCGCCCCATTTGCTGGCCCTCGGCCGCGCGCCAGGCGGAGTTCCTCGGGCTTTCTCCCGCGCGTGTGAAGGTGCTGAACCGCGCGCTTTTCGAGGCGGGCGTCGTAATCGTTCGCGATAGCGAAACCGGCAAGCGCTACGGCCGGCGCGGCGCCGACGGCCGCATCATCGAGGCCTACGGATTCGACCTGTCCCCCCTCGCTTACCGCCATGATGAATTCATCCGGCTGGCGGCCGAGGCCAAAGCCGAGCGCGAGCGCATGCGGGCGCTCAAGAAACGCGCAACGCGCGCCCGTCGCGGCATCCGCCAGCTCGGCGAGACGCTCGCGGCTGTGGCTCCCTGCCCCGCGAATGGACGCGCCTTGAGGCCGAGACGGCCGAACTCGTCGCCGCGATACGGCAGTCCTGCCGGTCGGAGGATTTGGCGCTGATCGTGTGCAGCCTGGAAAGCAGTGAAAGCGAGGCCGCCGCGTTGCTCAAGCAGGCCTCTTCGGCCTCCGCCGAACTTGTGAGTAAAAGCCCCGTGGGGCTCGTTTCCAAGCCCCACGATATATCTACAAACAAACCTATCGATCCGGAGGATACAGTAATTGCAGCCGAGAAGAGTAGTCGGGTCGATGCTTCGGGTCGAAGCGGCCAACATTCGGAGTTTGGATCTCAGGAGTTCCGCGAGACCATCAAATTCCAGCCCTACGAGCGGATCGAGAAACTTCATCCAGGCGAGCTGATTGACCTCGCGCCGCGTCTGGCGTCGCATATCGCATCACGGTTCCCCGATTGGCGCGACGTCGTCGACGCCGCGGGTGGAGCGCTACGCCATGAACTCGGTGTTTCGCAATCGCTCTGGGTGGAGGCTTGCGAGGCGCTCGGCCGGCCGGTTGCCGCTATCGCGCTCGCCCTCGTTTCGACGAAACCCAGCGAGCATTTTACGCGCGGCGCAGGCGGCTACTTCGCCACGATGGTGAAACGCGCCCGTACGGGCGAATTGCATCTCGATCGCAGTCTCTGGGCTTTGCGGCGCGCGCGCTGGGGCATTACGCCGCGCGCAGCGGCAGGAGGGGGTTGATGCAAGGCGCTCGCGCCGCGGCAACCTCACGCGGGAACGCCGAGAAACCGGCTTCTCTTGCGAACATGTTCACGAGTGAAATTGTGAAACACATGCCCCCTATGCCATTCAGCGTATCATGGTGCTCGCTTCGGCCAAGGGCGATTTGAAACTTTCCCGAAGACGGGAAAATTTCACCGGCTCCGCGGAGCCTAGGCTCAGGACCTATTAATTTGGAGTGAGGCGTGATTCAAGGTCTCCGAAATGGAGGCTTTGATGGGTGATTTGTTTTTGCTGAGCGAAGCGGAGATGGCGCGAATTTCCCCTCACTTTCCCTTGGCGCACGGCGTGCCGCGGGTGGACGACCGCCGCGTGGTCAGCGGGATCGTCTACGTCATCAAGAATGGCCTGCAATGGAAGGACGCCCCGAAGGAGTATGGGCCGCCCAAGACGCTCTACAATCGCTTCATCCGTTGGAGCCGGCTCGGCGTCTTCGATCGTATCTTCGCCGCGCTCGCGGGAGAAGGGCCGAAGCCGGAGCGGATCATGATCGACTCCACTCATCTGAAAGCGCATCGGACGGCGGCGAGCCTCCTAAAAAAGGGGCTCTTTCCCGCTGTATCGGCCGCACGAAAGGCGGGCTGAACTCCAAGCTCCACGTCGTTTGCGACGGCGCCGGCAAGCCGCTTGTCATGATGCTGACCGAAGGGCAGATGAGCGATCACAAAGGCGCGAGGCCGATGCTCGACGCGCTGCCGCCGTCCTCGGCCCTGATCGCAGATCGCGGCTACGACAGCGACTGGTTTCGGCGAGCGCTCGCGGAACGCGGGACCGAGCCCTGCATTCCGCCGACAAAGAGCCGTAAGAAGCCTCTCGATTACGACAAGGCGCTCTACCGGCAACGTCATAAGATCGAGAACCTCTTCGCCAAGCTCAAAGACTGGCGGCGCATCGCCACCCGTTACGATCGATGCGCGCACGCCTTCTTCTCCGCCATATGCATCGCCGCCGCTGTCGCCTTCTATCTCAATCAATGAGTCCTGAGCCTAGGCCTCCCTTGTCCTAATGTCGTGCTCCACGATGTTCGGAGGGCGTCCGGTTTCCCATCCTAGCAGCCGTGTTCACAAATTCAGGTGTGAACAGGTAAGTGTTGTCAAAATATCACATGTGAACATGTTCGCTCTTGAAAGCGTGAATTGTGATTGACGCGAATCGGCGCTTGGCTCACAAGTTCAATGCTTCACAGCATCAGGGTTTCACATGTTCACAATTTCAGTTGTCGGACAGAAGGGCGGGACGGGCAAGACCACGACCGTTCTCGGGCTCGCCGTCGCCGCGGCCAACGCGGGGCACGATGTCGCCGTTATCGACCTCGACCCGCAGGCGACCGCCGCAAACTGGAAAGACCGACGCCAAAGCGAGAATCCGCCCGTCGTGTCGGCGCAGGCCAGCCGGTTGCAGCCGACCCTCGACGCTGCTCGTAACGCTGGCGTCCAGTTCGCCTTCATCGACACGGCCGGCCGGAGCGACGACAGCGCCCTCAAAGCGGCGCGCGCGGCCGACCTGGTTCTCATCCCGAGCCGCCCGAACATCGTCGAGGTGGAAACCTTCCCGCAGGTGAACGACCTGCTACGCCTCGCCGGCAGCCCGCCGGCTTTCGTGCTGCTCAACGGCATTCACCCGACGGCGGGCAAGAACAGCATCGCCGAAGTGCATGAAGGTATCCGCGACCTCTACGGGCTGACGGTCTGCCCCGTGCATCTTTGCCAGCGCAGCGCCTATGCCGAGGCCATGACGACCGGCCGCGTGCCGCAAGAGCTTGATCCTGACGGGAAAGCGGGCGACGAGCTGAAAAGGCTTTTCGAGTTCGTTTGTGAATTTGTGAACATGCGAGGGGAAAATGTCGAAGTTCGGGGCGATACAGCAACAGCTTGAGAAGGCGAGCCGGACAAAGCCCGCCGCCGTTGCACCCGTCGCAAAGCCGCAGCCCGTTCCGCCGCCGGCGATCGAGCCCGCGCCGGAACCGCAGGCCGCGGCGCCCGCTCCGGCGCCTGCGGCTGCGCGCTACAAGGCGCCAAGCCGAGAGGGGAAGACCCATATCGGCGCTTATCTGACTCCTGATTTCAAGCGCAGCATGCGCCTGGTGCAGGCGGAAACCGGCGAGGACACGACTCAGCTCATCGCCCGCGCGCTCAACGAGCTTTTCCGCGCCCACAAGGTTCCTGTGGTGGATCAAGATTGAGATATTGAACATGTGAAGTTGGTGAGCATGTGGCCGGCAATGGATTGGAGCGCGATCTTCAACACGGCTTCGGCCGTCGCTGCCCTGGACGACGACGCGCTGTGGCTCCTGTCCGCGCGCGTGCGCGCGCTGCCGACAGCGTTCCCGCGCACCCCCACGGAGCCTGAAATTTGCCCGCGGGTGCGTCGGAGACAGTTTAGCAGCCGAATCCAGAAGCGCGCCCACGCCCAAGATTAGGGCGGGGCCGGGGCCTTCTCGAAGGCCGCCTAATGGGGCTTTGGCGCGACATGGAATTGCACGCCGGCCTGTTTTTGCAGATAGCCCAGCACGCCGAACAGGTTCCGCGCCTGCGGATTACCGCTCGGGCTGAACATGCGCATGAGGCTCTTCCGCGGCGTATCCGTCGCCGTCGCCAGTTTTTCAAAGCCGACCGTCGCGTTGATGTAGTCGCGCAGGATCGATTTGCCCGTCTCGACGTCGCCGCCGAGCATGGTGTCGATACCTTCACGGAGAAGATTCTCCGCGAACGCCGGATCATCCGCGACGCGGCGTTGCACCAGTTCCTTGAAGCTCTTCGTGAGCGCCATTGCCGCCTCCGTCAGTTAATGCGCGGCGCCTTCCGCCGCTTGTAATCCGCCCAGCTCGCCTTCGCCGCCTCTATGTCCTTTTGCTGGCGCTTCTTGGTGCCGCCCGTTAGCAGGATCACCACCACGTCGCCGTCGCGACCGAAATAAACGCGGTAGCCCGCTCCCCAATCGATCTTGTATTCAAGCACGCCTTCGCCAACGCCCTTGGCGTTCGAGAGGTTGCCCTGTTCGAGCCGCGCCAGCGCGACGGCGACTTTCGCCGCCGCCGCCGAATCCAGACTGGAGAACCAATCCTCAAAAGGGCTCTTTCCGTCGACGCGGAGGTAATAGCGCAGTTCAAGCATAGATAATGGTAACATATATGTTACCACAATTCAAGGACGAAGGGCGCTGGCGCCCTATGAAAAAAAGGCCAGCAAGGTCACCCTTGCCGCTCCATCTTCTTGAACGGTCATCGCCCCTCCGTAACGTAAAACGAACAGAGGGAAGGAACCTCGATCCTCCAAACGGAGCCTTGCCGCTATCCCGTCATGTCGTCGAAAGCGTGCTGCAGAAATTGAGCAAACACGGCGCTCGGGTCGAGATCCATCGCTTTTATAAATTCAGCAAACTCGACCACGTCGAGGCGACGTTCGCCGCGCTCGTATTTCGAGACAAAAGATTGCGTCCGGCCGATGCGCTCGGCGAGTCCTTCCTGGGTGAGACCGGCGCGCTCGCGCGCGGCGATCATCAACGCCAGAAAATCCTTGTAGGGCTTGCTGTTCGCGCCGCTGGCGAAAGGCTTCACGCAGCAGATCGAGGACGCGCATCGCGCTGCAATCATTCTCGACAAGCAGGCGATGAAGTTTTCCGATCGCGCATTCGCCATCATCCTGGCCGGCGCGGTCGGCGCCCTGGCGCTGATCGTGCTCGGCCTATGGGCGTCTTTGTCCTGGCAACGGGCGGAGCTGGCGAATCTGGCGCTGGAAAAGGCCGATCGGCAGGGTGAGATCGACGGCATGAAGGCGACTGCGCAAAAAATGCGGGATCAGGGATTGAAGATCGAATTCGGGAACTGTGGGGAGAACAAAGGCCGCGTACGGATTTGCGTCGCCATCGAGCCCGGGCTGAAACCATGGGGAACCGAGCAGGCGCCGTTCGCGATCCTGAAGGGTTATTGAAACGAGATGTGAAGGCATTGATATTAAATAGTTTCCAGCTTCCGGGGGACGGCGGAACGTGCAACTGCTCGCCAAAGGCTGGTTTCCCAAGGTTCTATATTCATCACTCGCTTGACCAGCTGACGTAATGTATGTAAATCAAATACATGCAGTGGTTACCAATGAATCGCTTCCTTTTCCAGCATCACGTTCGCAGCAAAATGCTCGAAAGCGCCCTCGGCGAACCCGTTGGCCTGATCTTATACGGAGAACCGCAGCTCAGTCTGATTGTACATATCCTCCGCTTCTGGTCGTCAAGAGATTGCAAATTCTTCAGGCTCCGTCTCCAAGAAGGAGCTTTCACATTGCTCGCAAGGCGCCCGCCCATGCAGTCCACGAATTCGGCCAGGTATGTTGTGCTGGACAGCTATCGTTTCTTAGCCGCGAGTGGCATCGTCATATTTCATTATAATATTGACTTTCAGTTGGGGCTAGCGACCTGGTTTCCTCTTGTCACAAATCTCAGTTGCATGGTCGATTTCTTTTTCATGCTCAGCGGTTTCGTCATCGTGCATGGCTATCGGAGCCGTTTTGGATCGGCTCGGGAATACGGGGAGTTTCTACTGGCCCGGTGGGCGCGCGTCTATCCGTTACACGTCCTGATTTTGGCTTGCTATCTGGTGCTCATCGCCATCGCGCATCTCCTGCACGTTCAGCCCAATCACCCGGAGATATTGGCGCTTTCCGGCCTGCCGGTGAATCTGCTCCTCGTGCAAGCCTGGGGGTTCCTCGACCATCCGAGTTTCAATGTGCCCTCGTGGTCGATAAGTGCGGAGTGGTTTGTCTACCTGCTGGCGCCCGCCGTCTTCGCTATCGTTCGCCGTGTCAGTCTCGCGTTCAGCATGCTTTGCACACTGCTGATGGTGGCCGCCATGATTGCGGTCCACAATGCACTCGGCGCACAGGATTGGATGGATTTGACGTATCAGTTTGGAATGTTGCGCGCCCTCCCCAGCTTCTTTGCCGGTGCCGCGATCGCCGAGGCGATATGCAATGGTCAGTTACGCGGCAAACCATCTTGGTGGACTGTTCACGCGCTGGCTGCGAGTGCGCTGGTCGTGCTATCTCTCGACGTTCGGCGTGAATTGGTTCTGCCGGTCTTCTGTTCGCTCATCGCTTTTGCTGCTCTTGCCGATGCAAGAGGCGTCCCCTCTGTGATGAAGAGCCAAGTTCTCCTCGTTCTCGGGGAGAGTTCTTACGCCCTCTACATGTCGCACGTTCTTGTGAGCGTGCCGTTTTTGGTGGCGGCGCGGCGTCTGCATCTGATCGAGACCCCGTGGACATTCGCCTTCGCCTTCGCGAGCTTCTGGATTACGATCGTGCTGTCCTTGCTCTCCTACCGTTATTTCGAGCGACCCATGCGGAGGGGACTGTCAGGAATCTTGTGTGTGGGGCCATAGTAGAACCGCAGGAGGCGGGCTATGGCGATCAAGAAGGGCACATTGGACCAATTGCTGTCGGGACGCGATCCGAAGGAGGTTTTTTCCAAGGATGGCTTGTTCGATGAGCTGAAGAAGGCGCTGGCGGAACGGGTTCTGAACGCGGAGATGGACGACCATCTCGAGAGCGAAGCGGCGGCGGGCAAGGCGAACCACCGCAACGGCTATTCGAAGAAGACCGTGCTGACCGAGACGTCGAAGATCGACATCAGGGTCCCGCGGGACCGGGAGGGGAGCTTCGATCCCAAGCTGATCGCGCGCTATCAGCGCCGCTTTCCCGGCTTCGACGAGAAAATCGTGTCGATGTATGCGCGCGGCATGACGGTGCGCGAGATCCAGGGCCATTTGCTCGAGCTCTACGGCCTGGAAGTCTCGCCCGATCTGATCTCGACAGTCACCGACGCCGTGCTGGAGACCGTCGCCGAATGGCAGAACCGGCCGCTCGAGGCGATGTATCCCTTGGTTTTCTTCGACGCGCTGCGCGTCAAAATCCGCGACGAAGGCCTGGTCCGCAACAAGGCCGTCTATGTGGCGCTCGGCGTCACGCCGGACGGAACGAAGGACATTCTGGGGCTTTGGATCGAGACCTCGGAGGGCGCCAAATTCTGGCTTCGGGTGATGAACGAGCTGAAGAACCGCGGCGTCGGCGACATACTGATCGCCGTGGTCGACGGCCTGAAGGGCTTTCCGGAGGCGATCAATGCGGTGTTTCCGCAGACGACCGTGCAGACCTGCATCGTGCATCTCATTCGAAACTCGATGGAATTCGCCTCATACAAGGACCGCAAGGCGATCGCCGCCGCGCTGAAGACGATCTATCGCGCCCCGACCGCCGAGGCGGCCAAAGAGGCGTTGGAGGCCTTCGACGGCGGCCATTGGGGCAAGAAATATCCGTCGATCGCGCAGGGCTGGCGGCGCAATTGGGAGCAGGTCATCCCGTTTTTCGCCTTTCCGATCGCGGTACGGCGGATCATCTACACGACGAACGCCATAGAATCCTTGAACGCGAAGCTGCGGCGCGCCGTGCGGACGAGAGGGCATTTTCCGACTGACGATGCGGCGATGAAGCTCCTCTATCTCGTCTTGCGCCAAGTCGCCGGGGAGTGGAAAATGGCGCCGCGCGAATGGTGCGAGGCGAAAAATCAATTCGCCATCATGTTCGACGATCGCTTCGTCGCGGCGTGATGGAAACCCGGCCCCGCACACAAGATTCCTGACAGTCCCCATGCGGAGTTGGATTACGCGAGCCGCCAAAGCGCAGTCGGAGAGTCCTCGCGAAGACAGCGTATCGACGACATCGTCTTCGCATACGACCCGCTACTGAGGGGACTGGAAATATCGATGATTCCCCATTAAGCTTCGTCGTGACTATGCACCCCTGCTGTCGCAATCGCGCGTTTAAGTGCAGTTAAATGGATTATAGCTGCGCGATTTATAAGTAATTTCATCTGCCTACCTTGGAGATTTGGACTGTGGCTCTCTACACGAAAGTTTCCGACACCGCCGTCGTCCTTCAGAATGCGTCATCGTCTCCAGGCACCGGATGGTCCACTGTCGCCAATGTTCAATCCGCTTTTGACCAAGCTCGGAGCGGAGGCCTTCCATTGTTCATCAAGCCAGGCGTCTATACGACAACCGAAATTCTCGTGAACTCGAGCACTGGTGGGGGACAAACACTGTCCGTCTATGCAATTCCGGGCACGGTCGTGTTGCAGCTCACGTCCGGCAACAATATTTTGACTATTAACGGTATATATTGCTGCAAGATTGACGGCATCAATTTCAACGGAAGTAACGTCAATTTCACGAATTTAAGCGATTCATCGGCGCTTCTTTCTGTCACCAATGCGCCGTATTGTGAAATAATCAATAACCAGTTCTATAATTCGGTGGCGTGTGGTGTGTATGTTTCTGGATCTGCTTGCACGATACGAGATAATCTCGTCTATCAATGCAGCTACGGCATTTGGGCAGTAGACGCCACTTCGCGTATCAATGGAAATACAGTCCAGAATTGTGCCAATAACGGCATATTGATTTGGACATCGACCGTCACTGGCAATGGCAGCATTGTATCCGAGAATAATATCAATGGCATTCAAAGCGGAAGTGGCACGGGTCAAAATGGGAATGGCATTCTCGTCTTCCGGGCGGTCGCTGTCACAATAACGGCAAACACCATCAGCGGGTGCCAATATTCTGCGATCCGATGCAATGGCGGCGGAGATTTCGTTATTCAAGGCAATAACTGCTATGGCTCTCGGGAGATGGCGATATTCATCGAAGCGCCAACCGCGGGAATCGACCTGAACGGCGCTGTCGTCTCGGGGAACATTATCGACACGGCGGGCAATGGAATTGCGGTCGCCAATTCTGGAACCGGCGGTCAAGGCGCCGCAAAGAGCGTCGCCATCACGGGCAACCGTGTGACTAACATCATCCATCAGACGATCAATGATCCAGGATATGTTCCGACTGTCAGCATCGCCTTCGGCATTTATGCGGAAGGCGCCGCCGTCATTTCGGGCAACCTCGTTGACGGAGCCGCAGGAATCGGGATCAACCCAGGCCATAATGCATCGACCCACGATCTTAATGTCAATGGCAATTTGGTTCTGAATAGTCCGATCGGCATCGGCTATAGCGCTCAAAGCGGGGCCGGGCAGATCGTCATTTCAAGCAACCAAATTCAGGGCGCCACGGGTGGCGCAATCGTTTCCGTCGTCTACGACGACAGCACTGGCACTGTCGCACGTGTGTCTGGAAGTACCGATTATGGCAACCAGTATGACGCCCAAATCGGCAATGTCTTCATGGGGAACAATAGATCATACTAGCCCCGAAAATTCAGTTGGGTTGGCGGAAGTGGCACATGGGTTTGAATCGGCGGAGAGTTCTGGCGGCCTACTCGCGTCGTCTTCGAGATCTCTTTCCGACCCGTCACAGCTTCCAGACGCTTCGCGTCCAAGGTCGGCGGCGGCGGCAACCTTGGACGCGAAGCGAAGATCATGCGTATCACGGCGCTTTATAGCAATTTTACGCCGTATTAGACCAATGAGGTTTGTTATGAAAGTTAGGCAGAACATCGCGTTATTGTTTACGATTATTTGTACTATTGCGAATTCGCCTGGGCAGGCGGAAGCAACCTATTCATTCTCTTCATTGACATATTCAGGGAACTTCCAGAGGGGCGGCCAACTGAGTGTCGTCGCCACTTTGACGGCGTCGGCCGCTATAAATACCGATTCGATCTGCGTTGTGTTCTCCGCCCCGGATCAATACAATTTCTGGGGTTGTCGCGACATCGCTCTCGGCGTTGGTGTCAACGCGATCAATCTCGACTTGAATATTCCAGGAGATGCAGAAATAACGAGTTACAGCGGATATATTTTTGTAAACAATACAAATCCATGGGGTGCTATCGCCCAGTCGCCGTCCTTGACCACATTGACGGTCGCCCAAGTGTCGCCAACAATATTGTTTTCATTTTCATCGATGAATTATTCTGGGGTCACGACTCCGGGCGGACAATTAAATGTCACGGCGACATTGTCCACGCCGACGGCGACGAACGCCAATTCAGTATGCATTGGATTCGTGGCTCCTGATCAATATAGTTTCGGGAACTGTCAGGTGGTCGCGCTCGATGCCGGCTCCAATACAGTCAATTTCACTATTGACATTCCGACTAACGCCGAACTGACGAATTATAAGGGATTTATCTCGGTCAATTACAATAATCCATGGACCGGGCTCGCTCAATCGCCTTTCCTCGCTTCGCTCGACGTCAGCGCCAATCCGTCGACAAGTCCGCCGGTTCTCACCGGAAATGGCGCGGTTCTGCTTTGGGAGCAGGATTTCAGTGTCACGCCGCTCACATTGAGGACCGCGTCGAACGCCACGGCGGGCGCATGGATGCCGAACGACATGACTTGGCAGTCGCCGACGCAAGGTTATGTCGATTTCGCCGCTTCGCCATGCGCGGCCGCGGATGTCGCTTCAGGAATCTGCAGCCGGCCTGGCGGAACTTTCGACATTAACCCGAATGATCCGACGATGCTCGGAGTGTCCCCTTTTTCGCAGGCGAACGGCTATTTGACGATTTCCGCGAGACCAACGCCGAGCAACCTCGTGTCAGCCATCCAGGCGGAGATGACGGCGCAAGGCGTGGGCGGCCCGGTTCCGTCATTCATTGGCGGCCATCTGGAGGCCAATCCGGCAGTCTTCCCTGGTTTTACTTACGGCTATTTCGAGTTTCGTGCGGCCTTTCCGAACGCTGGGCCCGGAATGTTTCCGGCGCTATGGTTCTATTCAACTCCCGGGGCAAACCCCAACATGCCGCACGCGGAAATTGATCTGCTTGAATTCTTCGGGCATTCCTCCTCCTTTTATACAACGATCTATTCCGGCGGACAAAACGACAACGCGGGAACCACGGTCGGGCAGCACATCGGTCTGATCGACGGGCAGTTTCATACCTATGGCCTGGACTGGACGGCGCAGCATATAGATTTTTATCTCGACCAACAGTTGATCTATTCGGCTCCTGCTTCTCTCGTGAACGCCTATCAGGGAGTGTCGCTGACGCCTCTCATGAACTATGTCATGGACGCCAGTTGGATGGAGTCAAATATTAACTTGCGACCCGATGCGACGACGCCAGATCCTCTCATTATGAATGTCAATTACGTGCGGCTCTATAGCGTCAAGCCGTTTTGACCGCGTCGACGGCACGCATTGCCGGGATGCGATATCGTTCGACGAATGGCAGAACCAAGGTGACGCCATCTTGTGCGTGCGCGGCGACGTCACATCGACGGGTGGGCGGTAAGTCTCTCGGCGTCGAGTTCGGTCTGCTTGGCTTGCTTATAGGGGCTGGGTGAAAAGCCGAACGCCGCGAGATTGCGTCCCGTGGCGACGCAGATCGGATGCAATGTCGGCAATAGGCAGCGCGTTCGCTGAAACATCGAGACAGCGCGCAACGCCGAGAGCGGGAGCGTCAAGAAATTCTTGATGAAGATCAGTGAGCGACCGAGACGGCTCGGATGGCGCTTGCAGTCGATCTGATAGTTGATTGCGCCAATGGCGAGGCCGCGGCGCAAGATCCAGCGGGCCTTCATGCGCTGCGCTGGAACGCTCTCAGTCACGATCGCATCGTTGCTCCAATAGGTGGTGAATCCCTTCAGGCGGCATCGCTTGAAGAAATCCATGTCGCCGCCGCCGAGAAAATTGAATCGGAGGTCGAAGTAAGGGGCCTCGAAGGATTCGAACACATGGCGTCGGAGCAGACAATTTCCTGAGCCGAGAAGCGAGGGAATGAAACGGGAGAAAGACAGGCCGGGATCGAACACCGGATGAAGCGTGGCCGCGCGATCGGGAGCGGTCTCGAACGAACGAACGACCGGCCCGCCGACGATGTCAGCGCCGCTCTGTCGCGCCCCACCGACCATCTCCAGAAGCCATAATGGGCTCGCGATCTCGTCATCGTCGATCATGAGAATGAATTCGGCGCTCGGGAAACTATCGAGAGCGGTCTCGAAGGCGCGATTGATCGCCCTGCAATTTCCCCGTTGTGGCTCGACGACACACACTCCTCGAAGCGCCCCCGATTTCAAAAAGGCGTCTGCGACGACCTTGCCCTCGCGACGTTCGCTGTCGTTTTCGACGACCACGACCGCGAAATTCACGCCCTCGGCTTGATGAGCGAGCGAGGCAAGCGTCTTTTCGAGATGCGTCGGGCGACGAAATGTTGGAACGCAGACGACTGCTGCGACATTCGATTCGGTCTGAGAACCCGACACTTTCTATTCTCCTGTGTGCCCGTCGAAGGCAAGCGGGCCTCCGATGGGGACGCGCTCTAAATTCCTGCTGCGGCTCCGACCAGTCGAAGCACGACGTTCGGCGCGTGCGACGGAAGCGCCATAATCGCTTGTGTTGCTTGGCGAACTGCTCGCAGATAGGCTCCGGAGCGGAATGTCTGGCAAGCGAGATAGGTGCGCAGATGCGCTTCTGATCTGCGGCGCAGACGCTCCAGTCGATGGGAGTTGAAGCGTCCGCAGATCAGCGGGTCTGCGAAAACCCGCTCCAATGCCGTCTCATATCGGCGATAGTCAATAGATGAGTCCATCATCGTGCCGCAACGGTGAACGCGATAATCGAGCACATGGGCGTTCGGCCGCCAGACGATCCGACCGGTTGCCGCCAATCGGCAGAAGGCGTGCCAATCTTCGCAGTGGCGGAGCGTCTCGTCGAAGCCACCGATACTGTGAAAGATGTCGATGCGGATCAGCATCACGCCGCCGTTGACCAGAAAGTTTCCAGCGAGAATCCGTCCGAGGACGTCTCCGCTGGGTTTGCGCTTGCCGCGGATGAATCGTCGGCGCCCGATGAACGCTCCGTTCTCGTCGATCCGATCGTAGTCGCCGTAGACCGCGACGCAATCGTCATCGACGCCGGCAAGCAATTCGGACACCGCGCCCGAGCGCAAGCGATCGTCGGCATCGAGGAAAACGACCCAGGATGCGGCGGCGTGCGAGCAGCCTCTCGACACCACTTCGTCGAGACCCGAGTTACGTGCGGCGGAAACACCTTGCCGAGTATTCTCGATCAAAACGATGCGCGGATCGCTCATGGCGCGGACGATATCGACCGTACAGTCGGAGGAGCCGTCATCGACCACGACGATCAGCCCGACCTCGGCTTGGACACAGGCGCTCTCGACCGCTTCTGCGATGAAGCGCGCGCCGTTCTTGACTGGAATGACTACGCTGACGCTCATTCACATCACCTTCCGAACTCGATCCAGCTGAAACACGAACCGTATCAAAAAGAACCTCTTCGACCGGATGCCGATCGAAAACAGCAAAGACTAGGCCAATTTTGGCGTGGTGCTGGCGTCTGAGTTGGACGAAGGGCGCTTTGGCGCGGTCTTCTCCGTTCGGCTTCTGCTGGATCGAATTTTGCTGCAATGGTCATCCGAAGCCACGTTTTTCTCAAAGAGAGATTTCTTCTTCATGAAGTGGAACAGGCGCGACGTCCTGACCTCCAGCCTCGGCGCCGCCGCATTGGCGATGACGCCCGCAGCCGCGAGTGCGGCGACATCCTCGTCATGGAAAGCGCAGCGGCGGGTGCCATATGGTGCGGCGCTCGGACTGGCCGATCTCAAGTCCGATCCGCGCTTAGGGGTGGCTCTCGCAGAGCAATGCAGCTTGATCGTGCCCGTCGACGAGTTGAAATGGAGCAGGTTGCGGCCAAACGCTTCGACCTTTGCTTTTGATGGAGCCGATTCGCTGCTGTCGTTCGCGCAGCGAAACGGGCTTTCCATGCGCGGCCACACGCTTGTCTGGTATGCTTCGATGCCGGAGTGGACGAAGACGATCGATACGCCGGCGAAAGCGGAGCGCGCGCTCGTCGAGCATATCGAAACGGTCGTTTCCCGTTACCGTGGGCGCATTCGTTCGTGGGACGTGGTGAACGAAGCGATTCCGGACGTCGCGCGCCGTCCGACGGATCGTCGCCCGTCACTCTGGCTCGATCTGCTCGGCGATCGTCACTTTGCGCTTGCGTTTCGGACTGCGGCGGCTGCCGATCCGCAGGCGCAGCTGGTGCTCAACGAATATGACGTTGAATTCGGCGACGAGCATTTTCCGGCGAAGCGGGCGGCGTTCCGGAATCTCGTCTTCCGTCTCTTGGACGCCGGCGCGCCGCTCCATGCAGTGGGCCTGCAATGCCACCTGCGCGGTGCGAAGGCGATCGATCGCGATGGTCTTGGGCGCTTCGTCGGCGAGCTCCATGCAGCGGGAGTAAAGGTGCTGATCACGGAGCTCGATGTGGTCGACAAGGAGCTGCCGCCGTCACCGCTCGAACGTGACCAGATCATCGCCCGCCAAGTCGGCGATCTTCTTTCCACGGTAACCACGGCCGGCCCGCTCGACGCCCTGCTCACCTGGGGCATTTCGGATCGCTATAGCTGGATTCCATATATGTTCCCGCGCCGCGACGGTCTGCCGAACCGGCCGCTCCCGCTCGATCGCGACTTCGGCCGCAAGCCGTTCATGCAGATGATCGACCGCTTCACCGGCAGAACGGCGTAGCCGCGCGCGTGACGATCCGATCTGACGAAAATCATTCTTGAAAAGGTCTGTCATGACTGTTCGATCAGCTCTGCAAATCAATATGCATCCGCTCGATGCTCGCCATGTGGCGCACACGCTCGGACACGAGCTCGAGGTCTGGGGCCGTCAGGTCGAGCGCGTCACACTGACCATCGACACGAAGCGCAGTCTCACAGGCCGTTACCGTGGCGCGAGCTATGACGAGAATCGCAAGCAGCTTTTCGATCATATCGAGACATTCGCGGCGCGTTTTTCCAATCTCGAAATCGTGGAGGTCGACTATTCTCCCGAGGCGCGCGAGGCCGTACGGCGGCGCTATTTTGATTCCAGCGCGGACGTCCCGGAAAAAGCTTATGATGGCGGGCCGCTACACGCCTATTTCTACGGCCTGCTCCGCGCGGACGCCGATTATATCCTGCATATGGACAGCGACATGCTGTTTGGTGGGGGAAGCCAGGCCTGGCTCGACGAAGCCATCGGCTGGTTCGAGCAGACGCCCGATGCGCTATTCGCCAGTCCATTGCCCGGACCGCCGACGGTCGACGGCGCGCTCGCCGATCTGCATCGCTATTTTCCCGGAAGCGACGCGCTGCCGAGACCGACGCGCCTTGCCGCCGATTACCTCGCCTATGGTTTCCATAGCGTGAGCACGCGCATTTTCGTTCTCGACCAGCGACGCTTCGATGCGCGCGTCGGCGCGCTCGAGATCGTGCGGCCGAACGCGAAGCGTCGGCTTCGAGCGCGGATCTACCGCCAATCGCCACTGTCCCTGCCGGTTGAGGAGCTCTTTACCGCGGCCATGAGGCGCCACGGACTGCGCCGCATCGACTTTCTCGGATCGGGAAAGGGCATGTATTCACTGCATCCGCCCTATCGTTCAGAAACCTTCTATCGAGAGCTGCCGAACCTCATCGCCCGCATCGTCGCTGGCGATATTCCGGATGCTCAGAGGGGGGATTACGACGTCAATTCGAGCATGATCGATTGGAGCGACGCTCTCCGGGAGAAAACGAGAGCGCGGCGTCTCTATCGCGCGATCCGCGATCTGGTTCGCCCCTGAGGCCGCGGAGGAGTCGGTCGTGTCGTATCGGCACAGGCGAGGCCGTAACCGATCCGCTTTCGGCCGATCGCCGCTGATAGCGCGCGTTTTCTCCTCGATTCTGGTTTTGGCACGCCAGTTGCGCGGCTCGCGTAACCGAATACGAGATGTCTGCGGCTAGGATTCGTCGGCGTTTACGCGCGACTGACCGCCGGCTCGTCCGGCAGGAGCCCGGTTCACGCGACGAGGCGCTGGAAAAGCACATAATCTGGAGAGATCGAGCCGAAAATGCTGTTTCGCCATACCTCGCACTATCTGACTGCGAGCGCCGTCTCGGGGATCTTCGGCTTTCTGAGCGCCGTCGCCTTCACGCGCCTGCTCGATCCCGCCGAATATGGCGTCTATGTGGTCGGCGTCAGCGTCGGCGGCTTCGTTTCCGCAGTGCTGTTCACTTGGGTGCGCTATTCGGCCATGCGCTTTCAGTCCGAGGGGGATGGCGTCGACGTCCGCGCGACCTCGTTGGCCGCGTATGGTCTCTCGGCGGCCGTGGCGCCCGTGGCGGTCGCCGGCGTTGCCTATTTTTCCGGGCTGTCCCCGGCGCGCGCGGCCTGCGCGCTGGTGTTTTCGCTGGGCCTCAGCCTGTTCGAGCTCGGCCAGGAATTATTGAAGTCGCGGCTGCAGACGAGAGCCTATGTCCTCTCCTCGATATTGCGTTCGGTCGCAGCCTTCGGGCTCTGCCTCGTCGTGGCCGGGCTCGGCGGCGGCGGCGTTGGCCAGCTGGCGATGGCCGCCGCGGCCTATTTCGTGGCGATCGCCTACTCGACGCCAGCGATCTGGACGCGGCCGATCGCGCCGATCGATCTCTCGAAGCTGAAGACCTTCCTTCGTCTGGGAGCTCCGATCACGATTTCCGGCTTCGTCTTCACCTTCCACAGCTCGCTCGACCGGCTGTTCGTTGCATGGTCGCTAGGCGATAGCGCCGCGGGACTCTATGGCGCCTCGGCGGATCTCATCCGCCAGATCATCCTCATCCCCTCCAGCGCCGTCGCGGCGGCGGCCATCCCTCTCGCGGTGCGCGCGCTCTCCGAGGGAGACGAGGGCGCCGCGCGTCTTCACCTCGAGGAATCCGGGGAACTTCTGCTCGCTATCTTGCTGCCCGTGTCGATAGGCGCGGCGTTGACAAGCCCTCATCTCGCTTCGTTTCTACTCGGGCCGGCCTTTCGCGAGACTGCCGCGACGATCATGCCGATCCTGGCCTTCGCCTGGCTGTTCTCGTCGATCTCGAATTCGTACGTCCACATCAGCTTTCACCTCGCCAAGCGTCCGGAGCTGACGATCGCTCACGGGGCGGCGACGCTCGCGGTCAACATCTGCGCCCTTTGGCCGCTGACCGTGGTCTTCGGACTGCCCGGCGCGGCGATTTCTCTCGTGCTGGCGGAGGGCGTCGGATTATTCGTCGCCTTTGCGATGACGCGCTATGCGCATCCGATGCCGTTGCTCGTCGGCCCGCTGCTGCGGGTCATCTCCGCCAGTGCAATCATGACGCTAGCGGTGCTCGCGGTCGAGACATTGCTACCCGGTCGAAGCGGCGTGTCTTTCACTGTGCTGGCAGCGAGCGGGGCCATCGCCTATGGCATTGCCGCTCTGTGGCTCGACATAGCCGGAGCTAGGTCGCTCGCCCTGGGCGCGCTGAGCGGACAGCGCCTCAATCTGCTGCGGGCGAGATAGGCGGCACGAGCACCGATCCCCGCATAGGCGCTAAAATAAGCGAGCCATTTTCTGATATAGCTACGTCTTTGAGGCGGCCACGGAAATGTCGCGGCTGCGTTGGTGTGAAACGGCTGATTTTACGCGCGATTAAAATCGGCCGATCAATCGGGCCCACGCTCCGCCCCCTTTGCGGAACATGGCAAAAGAAGATCGATCGGTTCGCCGTTGGCGCCGAGCCAACGCGCATCTCCAACCATTTCTCCTTTGTTAACCGGGGGCGCCGCGCCCCGACAAATTATGCCCCGCTCGCGCTGTTTGCACCAGAGTCGCGCAACCATCTTCGGACAGGCGCGTCATAGATTTTGTCGAGCAGCCAACAAGCCGCGATCAGAACGACGATGACGACGCAACCCGAATAGGGAGCCTTGGCGACGATGATATTTCCAAATCGAACGCTGATCGCCGCCGCGAGCCCCAGCACCGGCAGATGCAGGACATAGACCGCGTAGGAGGCTTCTCCCAGAACCAACGAAAGCTTTCTCCACGGTCCCCGCAGATCCACGCGCATAGACGCCCATACGATCGCCGGAAAGGCGAACAGGACCATGATCGCGTCAATTGCGCCGATCAACGAGACGGGCGACTCCAGAAAGAGAATGAGCGCGACAAAGCCAGTTACGGCGAGAAAGCCGAACTGATTGGCTGAGGACGGCAAGTCGGTCGAAGCGGCGTGCGTGTCTCTGTTCAACCTGAAGATAGCGACTCCGCAGAAAAATCCGAATGTCGCGCGCGCGAAGCCCACAATGAAATCGGCAGTCGATCCGTGAGGCCCATAATCGACGCTCCCGAAATAGAGGGAAGCGAGCGCCAAGATCGCGCCGGACGCCAGAATCACGGCGAACAGTATTTCCATTCTTTGGAGGCGTTCCCAAAGCAGCGCATAGCCGAAATTCACGACAAGCTCGAAAAGCAGCGACCAGATGGCGGCATTGAGCGGAAACAACGAGCCACTGGTCGCGGCGTTCGGAGAAGGAATGAAAGCTAGCGACAAGACGGCGGACGTCGCTACGCTCTGCAAATCGTGAAATCCGCTCTTGTTGTTTCCGAAATAGCTGGCGACTGCGCCCGACGCCGCAAGCAGAATTGCGACGATATAGAGCGGATAGAATCGGATCAGCCGAATTTTTACGAATTTGAATGCACTCAATCCTCTGACGAAAGGCCCAGCGTATGCGCTTTCTATGACGGCGCCGCTTATGACGAAGAACAAATCAACGGCCAGATAGCCGTGCGCCGCGAAATAGGGCTGGAAAAAATCCTTGAAATGCATCGTGACGATCGAAACAGCGGCGACGCCGCGCAACGCGTCGAGAGCGTGAAACTTCTCTTTTCCCTCGGCGACTCCCGAGGTTACGCCTAATGCTTTGTCGAACATTTCGTACCGATCTTAAAAACAACTCGTCAGTCGAGTCCAAGATAGCCGACGCGGCGAATTTTGAGAAGCGCTCGACCGCCGGACGGTAAATCCTGGCTAATTCTCCTTGTGAGGCGCGCGACCAGAAGCGAGTGCCATAACGAACGTCACTTCCGCGACCGCTACGCCAAGCCATCCGAGGAAACAAACAGCGATACACCGCCTTCCCCCGCACACCCTAATGATTAAAGACTTTATTGCAGAAGTTAAGACTTTTGCAACACGCGCCGCGCCCTTGCTTTTCAAGGGCTTCCGATGTGCAAAAGTTTGTTGCAAAAGTTGAGCGCTTCCCTACCCTGTCCGCATGACGATTTTCGGATATGCCCGCGTCTCGACGGACGGCCAGAGCGTTGACGCTCAGGTGCGGCAGCTCCGCGCCGCTGGTGCGGAAAAGATTTTCAAGGAGACGGCCAGCGGCGCGAAGACCGACCGTGCCCAGTTGCGCCGCGCCATCGCCTCGCTCGGCAACGGCGACGTGTTGCTTGTGACACGTCTCGACCGGCTGGCGCGATCGACGCGCGACCTACTCAACACGCTCGACACCGTGGCGATGGCCGGAGCCGGATTCCGCTCGCTCGCCGACGCATGGGCCGACACCACGACCCCGCACGGCAGATTGATGTTGACCGTTCTCGGAGGGCTTGCTGAATTCGAGCGCGAGTTGATCCGCGCGCGCACCGGCGAGGGCCGCAGCCGCGCGAAGGCGCGAGGCGTTCACATGGGCCGCCCCCCTGCCCTTACCCGCCATCAGCGCGAGGAAGCGCTTGCGGCGCTCGCGGAAGGCAGCGCGACGCAAGCCGATCTCGCGCGGCGGTTCAATGTCTCGCGCAGCACGATTTCGAGGCTTTAGCCGTTCGCGGTCTTGAAGGCTATTGAGACGAAGCGGGCTCTCAGCTCTCCCCGCGCTTCAGGCGCGCGAGATACTCCTCGCGCGTCATGGACCTTGATCCGGCCTCTTCGCGCCGAACCCGATCCCGGCCGGGGAGGGCGTCACGGATGACGTCCAGATTCTTCCAGGGCGCCATCTCGTCCCCGCGTGGCTCGCCCGGCACGAAGGGGGATGTTTCCGCGCGCTGATAGCGATGCACATAGCGCGAGCAGTTCACGAAGGCCTCATAGACCTTCACTACCAGCAGAAGCTCCGCGCCGGGAAAGGCTGCAAGCTCCGCCTCGTCGCGCACGAGGCGCGCGGCGCCGTGGATGCGCAGCCGGTGCGGCTGCTCGAAATCGATGAACAGCAGTCCGACCTTCGCATTGGCGGCGACATTGCCCGCGGAGAGATACATGCCGTTGCCGTTATAGCTCGGCAAGACGAGGGTCTGGTCGTCGAGCGCCCGCACGAAGCCCGGCGCCCCGCCCTTGTAGGAACAGGTGGGAAAGCCGCGATGGTCGACGGTGGTGAGGAACACCATGTCCCGCCCGGCGATGAAGGCCTTGTGCTCGTTCGTCAGCGTGCTCGTCACCATCATCTTGCGCAGGGCGTTGGCCAGCGGCCGGCTGTCGAAGGCGTCCTGCAGCAAGCGGTGCGACTCGCCATAGAGCTCGGCGATCGCCCCGAGCGACGGGCGAAAGGCGGGCTCGTCCGGCGGCGGAACGAGCGACCAGACGAGCCGGTCGAGGCAGATCGTCCACAATATGCGGTGCGTCGCAGCCGCTTCCTCCCCCTGGAGCTCGCCGTGGGTGAGCGTCAGCTCGCAAGCGTCGGCGCCCAGTGGGCGCAGATCGACGTCGACCCGCGTCGGCGGCCCGCATAGGCCGGCTGCGGCGCCCTCATATTCCCAGCTCAAGGCGATCCGCCGTTCCGCCGCGACTTCGATGTAACGGCCGCAGAGGCAATAGCGCGTTCCATCCGGATCGAGGCCCTCCAGCCGGTAGGCGCCGCCCGGACTCGGGTCGATGACCGCGTCCCGCAGCGCTCCGGCTCCCGGAATCAGCCAGCGGACCAGCCATTTCGGGTCCGTCCAGGCGGTGAATATCTGTCCTGCCGGCGCATTGATGCGGCGGACCAGGACGAGCGAGACCGGACGACCCGCGGGGCCGGTCATGTCACGCGCTCCAGGGCGCGGCCGCGCGTCTCGGGCAGGAACAGGCCGCTGACCACGAGCGCGACCAGCAGGACGCCGACTGCGTACCATAGGCCCGCATAGAGATTGCCCGTGGCGGTGAAGGCGGCGAATGAGATCGCCGGGAGGAAGCCGCCGAACCAGCCGCCGATGTTGTAGGACATCGCGAAGGCCGTGGCGCGGATGCGGGTCGGGAACATCTCCACCATCCAGGCCGAGAGCGGGGCGGACGCCATCGCGACGAAGATGCTGAGGACGGCCATGAGCGTGATCAGCATCGACACATTGGTCGTCTCCGGCGCGGCGCGGGCAGGATATCCCGCATCGGCCAATGCGGCGGCGAGGGCGCCGTCGAAGGCCTTGGCCTGCTCCGTGAAGATCGCCCGGTCGAGCCCGCCGCCCTCGAAGGCGGGAATTACCGCGGCGCCGATCTCCACTTGGGCGGCGCGGCCCGGTGACGCGGCGCGATTGCCGTAGGGCACGCCGAGCTTGGCGACGGCGCGCCGGGCGATGTCGCAAGAGCCGTGGAACTCGGTGAGGCCGAACGGATCGAACTGGCGGCTGCATGTCGCCGGGTCGGCCGCCACCGTTACCGGATGCGTGGTCATCGCCGCCGCGAGACGCGGGTGCGCATAGAGGGTGACGCCGAGGAACACCGGATAGGCGGCGAGCGCCGTGCCTATGAAGCCGGCGAGCACGACCGGCTTGCGGCCGATCCGGTCCGACAGCCAGCCGGCCAGGATCATCGCGGCGATGAAGACCACGCTGTAGCCGAGGATAGTGTAGTGCAGCAGGAAGGGATCGATCTTCAGGTTCAACGCCAGGAGGTAGATCGGATAGGAGCCGGTCGCGATCGCGACCGACTGGCCAGCGGCGGCGCCGAACAGGACGAGCAGCGCCACCCGCAGATGCTCCCAGCGGCCGAAGGCCTCGCGCAGCGGCGTCCGCGAGCCGCCGCCCGACCGCTTCATGGCCAGGAAGACCGGAGATTCTTGCAGGCGCAGCCGGATATAGACCGAGACCAGCATGAGCACGGCCGAGAGCAGGAATGGAATGCGCCAGCCCCAGGCCTCGAATGCAGTCTTGCCGAGCGCCGACTCGCAGGCGAGCACGACCAGGATCGCCAGAGCCAGGCCGCTCGCCGCGGTGACAGCGATCGCGCTGGTGGCGAAGCCGCGCCGGTGGGCGGGGGCATATTCGGCGATATAAGTGGCTGCGCCGCCGAACTCGCCGCCATAGGCGAGGCCCTGCAGGATGCGCAGCGCCATGAGCAGCAGCGGCGAGGCGATTCCTATGGTCGCGTAGTTCGGCAGCAAGCCGATGAGCACGGTCGACAGGCCCATGATCAGGATGGTGAGCAGAAAGGTGAATTTGCGTCCGGCCCGGTCGCCGAGGGGGCCGAACACCAGCCCGCCGAATGGGCGGGCGACATAGGTCACGGCGGCGGAGAGCAAGGTGAAGATATAGGCATAGGCGGGATCGAGCCCGGAGAAGAACTCGGCGGCGACGATCGCGGCCATCGGCCCGTAGAGCACGAGGTCATAAGCTTCGAAGACGGCTCCAAGAGAGGAGGCCACCACCACCCGGCGCAGGCTGCTGGGATCGGCCGCCTGGTCGGCGGCGGGCGCGGGCACGGACGTTGTAGCCCGTTCGCTCGAGAGGGCATTCTGAGTCAAGCGCTTCCTCCATCTTGTTTCTACCGGTTGGCGCCGGACTCTAACGGCCCGTGTCCTCCGCCTTCATCTGAGCGACGACGGCATCCAAGGCGTCGAGCCGCTCGCTCCAGAAGCGTTCATGCGCATCGAGCCAGTTCCGGGCCGCGGCGAGGCCACGGCTGTCGAGGCTGCACATCTGATGACGGCCCTGCTTGCGTCGGATGACGAGACCCGCCTGCTCCAGCACTTTCATGTGGTTGGAGACAGCGACGAAGGAGATCGGAAACGAGGGAACGATTTCTCCAATGCTGCGCTCTTGTGCGGTCAGCATACGCAGGATCGCCCTTCGATGCGGGTCGGCCAGCGCGTGAAAGACCGAGTCGAGCGTCGCCTCAGAACATTTAATCATTTCATTAAATATCGACGCCCGCGCGTCGGTTGTCAAGATGGAGTGCAGACATCGATGGGCGCCACCTCGACGTCATTAAACGTTTGAAACTCTGCGCTCCACAGGGGAAAAATTGGGTGCTTGTTCACACAGCCGATCGCCTGTTGCTCACGTCTGGCAGGTTCCGATGCACGTCCTCCAATGCTCGGCCCTTTTAAAAAACGCTGCTGTCTCAGAAATTCCGAAGCTTTCCTCAAGACTCTCGACGAATCAGCGAAATCTCGGCAGGCTGGCTCGATGCGCGACGTGATTCACGCCGCGCGTTGTCGTGCAACCTTTTGGGGGAGCAGAAGCCCAAAAACAAAAACCCGCCTCGAAGGGCGGGCTTTTATCCGGCCGATTTAGGGAAAACCCGCCGGGAAAGTCGTGCGTCTGGACAACCACGACTCTCCCGAAAATCAGGCCCCAAGTCAAGCGGAAACCTCGTTTCCGCTAACGGGGTTGTTTGCGCCGGTTTCTAGCCTCTTTCGCGGCGGTTTGAGCCATCAAACCGAAGGAGAAACCATGCCTTTTTCACACAAATCGATTGCCGCGCCGACCGGTTCCCGACGACTCACGCTGACCATGCTCGCTGCGCGCGAGCGCGCCGATGAATTCGTAGGGGCCGCGGCCGGCAGCGCGCGCCCTTTCTCCTACCTCGCCGCGTTTCAGGAGGCGGAGCCCTATCTCGGCCTGCCGCCGCAGGCCTACAAGCTCATCGCGTGGCTCGTGAAGCAGACCATGCCGCATGACTGGGAAGAAGGCTCTCGCCCCATTTGCTGGCCCTCGGCCGCGCGCCAGGCGGAGTTCCTCGGGCTTTCTCCCGCGCGTGTGAAGGTGCTGAACCGCGCGCTTTTCGAGGCGGGCGTCGTAATCGTTCGCGATAGCGAAACCGGCAAGCGCTACGGCCGGCGCGGCGCCGACGGCCGCATCATCGAGGCCTACGGATTCGACCTGTCCCCCCTCGCTTACCGCCATGATGAATTCATCCGGCTGGCGGCCGAGGCCAAAGCCGAGCGCGAGCGCATGCGGGCGCTCAAGAAACGCGCAACGCGCGCCCGTCGCGGCATCCGCCAGCTCGGCGAGACGCTCGCGGCTGTGGCTCCCCTGCCCCGCGAATGGACGCGCCTTGAGGCCGAGACGGCCGAACTCGTCGCCGCGATACGGCAGTCCTGCCGGTCGGAGGATTTGGCGCTGATCGTGTGCAGCCTGGAAAGCAGTGAAAGCGAGGCCGCCGCGTTGCTCAAGCAGGCCTCTTCGGCCTCCGCCGAACTTGTGAGTAAAAGCCCCGTGGGGCTCGTTTCCAAGCCCCACGATATATCTACAAACAAACCTATCGATCCGGAGGATACAGTAATTGCAGCCGAGAAGAGTAGTCGGGTCGATGCTTCGGGTCGAAGCGGCCAACATTCGGAGTTTGGATCTCAGGAGTTCCGCGAGACCATCAAATTCCAGCCCTACGAGCGGATCGAGAAACTTCATCCAGGCGAGCTGATTGACCTCGCGCCGCGTCTGGCGTCGCATATCGCATCACGGTTCCCCGATTGGCGCGACGTCGTCGACGCCGCGGGTGGAGCGCTACGCCATGAACTCGGTGTTTCGCAATCGCTCTGGGTGGAGGCTTGCGAGGCGCTCGGCCGGCCGGTTGCCGCTATCGCGCTCGCCCTCGTTTCGACGAAACCCAGCGAGCATTTTACGCGCGGCGCAGGCGGCTACTTCGCCACGATGGTGAAACGCGCCCGTACGGGCGAATTGCATCTCGATCGCAGTCTCTGGGCTTTGCGGCGCGCGCGCTGGGGCATTACGCCGCGCGCAGCGGCAGGAGGGGGTTGATGCAAGGCGCTCGCGCCGCGGCAACCTCACGCGGGAACGCCGAGAAACCGGCTTCTCTTGCGAACATGTTCACGAGTGAAATTGTGAAACACATGCCCCCTATGCCATTCAGCGTATCATGGTGCTCGCTTCGGCCAAGGGCGATTTGAAACTTTCCCGAAGACGGGAAAATTTCACCGGCTCCGCGGAGCCTAGGCTCAGGACCTATTAATTTGGAGTGAGGCGTGATTCAAGGTCTCCGAAATGGAGGCTTTGATGGGTGATTTGTTTTTGCTGAGCGAAGCGGAGATGGCGCGAATTTCCCCTCACTTTCCCTTGGCGCACGGCGTGCCGCGGGTGGACGACCGCCGCGTGGTCAGCGGGATCGTCTACGTCATCAAGAATGGCCTGCAATGGAAGGACGCCCCGAAGGAGTATGGGCCGCCCAAGACGCTCTACAATCGCTTCATCCGTTGGAGCCGGCTCGGCGTCTTCGATCGTATCTTCGCCGCGCTCGCGGGAGAAGGGCCGAAGCCGGAGCGGATCATGATCGACTCCACTCATCTGAAAGCGCATCGGACGGCGGCGAGCCTCCTAAAAAAGGGGCTCTTTCCCGCTGTATCGGCCGCACGAAAGGCGGGCTGAACTCCAAGCTCCACGTCGTTTGCGACGGCGCCGGCAAGCCGCTTGTCATGATGCTGACCGAAGGGCAGATGAGCGATCACAAAGGCGCGAGGCCGATGCTCGACGCGCTGCCGCCGTCCTCGGCCCTGATCGCAGATCGCGGCTACGACAGCGACTGG
The DNA here is from genome assembly GCF_015709455.1 of Methylosinus sp. H3A. NCBI lineage: Bacteria > Pseudomonadati > Pseudomonadota > Alphaproteobacteria > Hyphomicrobiales > Methylocystaceae > Methylosinus > Methylosinus sp. H3A. Next base: position 17,638 of record NZ_JADNQW010000001.1, on the reverse strand, counting down.
TTTCGGCGAGCGCTCGCGGAACGCGGGACCGAGCCCTGCATTCCGCCGACAAAGAGCCGTAAGAAGCCTCTCGATTACGACAAGGCGCTCTACCGGCAACGTCATAAGATCGAGAACCTCTTCGCCAAGCTCAAAGACTGGCGGCGCATCGCCACCCGTTACGATCGATGCGCGCACGCCTTCTTCTCCGCCATATGCATCGCCGCCGCTGTCGCCTTCTATCTCAATCAATGAGTCCTGAGCCTAGGCCTCCCTTGTCCTAATGTCGTGCTCCACGATGTTCGGAGGGCGTCCGGTTTCCCATCCTAGCAGCCGTGTTCACAAATTCAGGTGTGAACAGGTAAGTGTTGTCAAAATATCACATGTGAACATGTTCGCTCTTGAAAGCGTGAATTGTGATTGACGCGAATCGGCGCTTGGCTCACAAGTTCAATGCTTCACAGCATCAGGGTTTCACATGTTCACAATTTCAGTTGTCGGACAGAAGGGCGGGACGGGCAAGACCACGACCGTTCTCGGGCTCGCCGTCGCCGCGGCCAACGCGGGGCACGATGTCGCCGTTATCGACCTCGACCCGCAGGCGACCGCCGCAAACTGGAAAGACCGACGCCAAAGCGAGAATCCGCCCGTCGTGTCGGCGCAGGCCAGCCGGTTGCAGCCGACCCTCGACGCTGCTCGTAACGCTGGCGTCCAGTTCGCCTTCATCGACACGGCCGGCCGGAGCGACGACAGCGCCCTCAAAGCGGCGCGCGCGGCCGACCTGGTTCTCATCCCGAGCCGCCCGAACATCGTCGAGGTGGAAACCTTCCCGCAGGTGAACGACCTGCTACGCCTCGCCGGCAGCCCGCCGGCTTTCGTGCTGCTCAACGGCATTCACCCGACGGCGGGCAAGAACAGCATCGCCGAAGTGCATGAAGGTATCCGCGACCTCTACGGGCTGACGGTCTGCCCCGTGCATCTTTGCCAGCGCAGCGCCTATGCCGAGGCCATGACGACCGGCCGCGTGCCGCAAGAGCTTGATCCTGACGGGAAAGCGGGCGACGAGCTGAAAAGGCTTTTCGAGTTCGTTTGTGAATTTGTGAACATGCGAGGGGAAAATGTCGAAGTTCGGGGCGATACAGCAACAGCTTGAGAAGGCGAGCCGGACAAAGCCCGCCGCCGTTGCACCCGTCGCAAAGCCGCAGCCCGTTCCGCCGCCGGCGATCGAGCCCGCGCCGGAACCGCAGGCCGCGGCGCCCGCTCCGGCGCCTGCGGCTGCGCGCTACAAGGCGCCAAGCCGAGAGGGGAAGACCCATATCGGCGCTTATCTGACTCCTGATTTCAAGCGCAGCATGCGCCTGGTGCAGGCGGAAACCGGCGAGGACACGACTCAGCTCATCGCCCGCGCGCTCAACGAGCTTTTCCGCGCCCACAAGGTTCCTGTGGTGGATCAAGATTGAGATATTGAACATGTGAAGTTGGTGAGCATGTGGCCGGCAATGGATTGGAGCGCGATCTTCAACACGGCTTCGGCCGTCGCTGCCCTGGACGACGACGCGCTGTGGCTCCTGTCCGCGCGCGTGCGCGCGCTGCCGACAGCGTTCCCGCGCACCCCCACGGAGCCTGAAATTTGCCCGCGGGTGCGTCGGAGACAGTTTAGCAGCCGAATCCAGAAGCGCGCCCACGCCCAAGATTAGGGCGGGGCCGGGGCCTTCTCGAAGGCCGCCTAATGGGGCTTTGGCGCGACATGGAATTGCACGCCGGCCTGTTTTTGCAGATAGCCCAGCACGCCGAACAGGTTCCGCGCCTGCGGATTACCGCTCGGGCTGAACATGCGCATGAGGCTCTTCCGCGGCGTATCCGTCGCCGTCGCCAGTTTTTCAAAGCCGACCGTCGCGTTGATGTAGTCGCGCAGGATCGATTTGCCCGTCTCGACGTCGCCGCCGAGCATGGTGTCGATACCTTCACGGAGAAGATTCTCCGCGAACGCCGGATCATCCGCGACGCGGCGTTGCACCAGTTCCTTGAAGCTCTTCGTGAGCGCCATTGCCGCCTCCGTCAGTTAATGCGCGGCGCCTTCCGCCGCTTGTAATCCGCCCAGCTCGCCTTCGCCGCCTCTATGTCCTTTTGCTGGCGCTTCTTGGTGCCGCCCGTTAGCAGGATCACCACCACGTCGCCGTCGCGACCGAAATAAACGCGGTAGCCCGCTCCCCAATCGATCTTGTATTCAAGCACGCCTTCGCCAACGCCCTTGGCGTTCGAGAGGTTGCCCTGTTCGAGCCGCGCCAGCGCGACGGCGACTTTCGCCGCCGCCGCCGAATCCAGACTGGAGAACCAATCCTCAAAAGGGCTCTTTCCGTCGACGCGGAGGTAATAGCGCAGTTCAAGCATAGATAATGGTAACATATATGTTACCACAATTCAAGGACGAAGGGCGCTGGCGCCCTATGAAAAAAAGGCCAGCAAGGTCACCCTTGCCGCTCCATCTTCTTGAACGGTCATCGCCCCTCCGTAACGTAAAACGAACAGAGGGAAGGAACCTCGATCCTCCAAACGGAGCCTTGCCGCTATCCCGTCATGTCGTCGAAAGCGTGCTGCAGAAATTGAGCAAACACGGCGCTCGGGTCGAGATCCATCGCTTTTATAAATTCAGCAAACTCGACCACGTCGAGGCGACGTTCGCCGCGCTCGTATTTCGAGACAAAAGATTGCGTCCGGCCGATGCGCTCGGCGAGTCCTTCCTGGGTGAGACCGGCGCGCTCGCGCGCGGCGATCATCAACGCCAGAAAATCCTTGTAGGGCTTGCTGTTCGCGCCGCTGGCGAAAGGCTTCACGCAGCAGATCGAGGACGCGCATCGCGCTGCAATCATTCTCGACAAGCAGGCGATGAAGTTTTCCGATCGCGCATTCGCCATCATCCTGGCCGGCGCGGTCGGCGCCCTGGCGCTGATCGTGCTCGGCCTATGGGCGTCTTTGTCCTGGCAACGGGCGGAGCTGGCGAATCTGGCGCTGGAAAAGGCCGATCGGCAGGGTGAGATCGACGGCATGAAGGCGACTGCGCAAAAAATGCGGGATCAGGGATTGAAGATCGAATTCGGGAACTGTGGGGAGAACAAAGGCCGCGTACGGATTTGCGTCGCCATCGAGCCCGGGCTGAAACCATGGGGAACCGAGCAGGCGCCGTTCGCGATCCTGAAGGGTTATTGAAACGAGATGTGAAGGCATTGATATTAAATAGTTTCCAGCTTCCGGGGGACGGCGGAACGTGCAACTGCTCGCCAAAGGCTGGTTTCCCAAGGTTCTATATTCATCACTCGCTTGACCAGCTGACGTAATGTATGTAAATCAAATACATGCAGTGGTTACCAATGAATCGCTTCCTTTTCCAGCATCACGTTCGCAGCAAAATGCTCGAAAGCGCCCTCGGCGAACCCGTTGGCCTGATCTTATACGGAGAACCGCAGCTCAGTCTGATTGTACATATCCTCCGCTTCTGGTCGTCAAGAGATTGCAAATTCTTCAGGCTCCGTCTCCAAGAAGGAGCTTTCACATTGCTCGCAAGGCGCCCGCCCATGCAGTCCACGAATTCGGCCAGGTATGTTGTGCTGGACAGCTATCGTTTCTTAGCCGCGAGTGGCATCGTCATATTTCATTATAATATTGACTTTCAGTTGGGCTAGCGACCTGGTTTCCTCTTGTCACAAATCTCAGTTGCATGGTCGATTTCTTTTTCATGCTCAGCGGTTTCGTCATCGTGCATGGCTATCGGAGCCGTTTTGGATCGGCTCGGGAATACGGGGAGTTTCTACTGGCCCGGTGGGCGCGCGTCTATCCGTTACACGTCCTGATTTTGGCTTGCTATCTGGTGCTCATCGCCATCGCGCATCTCCTGCACGTTCAGCCCAATCACCCGGAGATATTGGCGCTTTCCGGCCTGCCGGTGAATCTGCTCCTCGTGCAAGCCTGGGGGTTCCTCGACCATCCGAGTTTCAATGTGCCCTCGTGGTCGATAAGTGCGGAGTGGTTTGTCTACCTGCTGGCGCCCGCCGTCTTCGCTATCGTTCGCCGTGTCAGTCTCGCGTTCAGCATGCTTTGCACACTGCTGATGGTGGCCGCCATGATTGCGGTCCACAATGCACTCGGCGCACAGGATTGGATGGATTTGACGTATCAGTTTGGAATGTTGCGCGCCCTCCCCAGCTTCTTTGCCGGTGCCGCGATCGCCGAGGCGATATGCAATGGTCAGTTACGCGGCAAACCATCTTGGTGGACTGTTCACGCGCTGGCTGCGAGTGCGCTGGTCGTGCTATCTCTCGACGTTCGGCGTGAATTGGTTCTGCCGGTCTTCTGTTCGCTCATCGCTTTTGCTGCTCTTGCCGATGCAAGAGGCGTCCCCTCTGTGATGAAGAGCCAAGTTCTCCTCGTTCTCGGGGAGAGTTCTTACGCCCTCTACATGTCGCACGTTCTTGTGAGCGTGCCGTTTTTGGTGGCGGCGCGGCGTCTGCATCTGATCGAGACCCCGTGGACATTCGCCTTCGCCTTCGCGAGCTTCTGGATTACGATCGTGCTGTCCTTGCTCTCCTACCGTTATTTCGAGCGACCCATGCGGAGGGACTGTCAGGAATCTTGTGTGTGGGGCCATAGTAGAACCGCAGGAGGCGGGCTATGGCGATCAAGAAGGGCACATTGGACCAATTGCTGTCGGGACGCGATCCGAAGGAGGTTTTTTTCCAAGGATGGCTTGTTCGATGAGCTGAAGAAGGCGCTGGCGGAACGGGTTCTGAACGCGGAGATGGACGACCATCTCGAGAGCGAAGCGGCGGCGGGCAAGGCGAACCACCGCAACGGCTATTCGAAGAAGACCGTGCTGACCGAGACGTCGAAGATCGACATCAGGGTCCCGCGGGACCGGGAGGGGAGCTTCGATCCCAAGCTGATCGCGCGCTATCAGCGCCGCTTTCCCGGCTTCGACGAGAAAATCGTGTCGATGTATGCGCGCGGCATGACGGTGCGCGAGATCCAGGGCCATTTGCTCGAGCTCTACGGCCTGGAAGTCTCGCCCGATCTGATCTCGACAGTCACCGACGCCGTGCTGGAGACCGTCGCCGAATGGCAGAACCGGCCGCTCGAGGCGATGTATCCCTTGGTTTTCTTCGACGCGCTGCGCGTCAAAATCCGCGACGAAGGCCTGGTCCGCAACAAGGCCGTCTATGTGGCGCTCGGCGTCACGCCGGACGGAACGAAGGACATTCTGGGGCTTTGGATCGAGACCTCGGAGGGCGCCAAATTCTGGCTTCGGGTGATGAACGAGCTGAAGAACCGCGGCGTCGGCGACATACTGATCGCCGTGGTCGACGGCCTGAAGGGCTTTCCGGAGGCGATCAATGCGGTGTTTCCGCAGACGACCGTGCAGACCTGCATCGTGCATCTCATTCGAAACTCGATGGAATTCGCCTCATACAAGGACCGCAAGGCGATCGCCGCCGCGCTGAAGACGATCTATCGCGCCCCGACCGCCGAGGCGGCCAAAGAGGCGTTGGAGGCCTTCGACGGCGGCCATTGGGGCAAGAAATATCCGTCGATCGCGCAGGGCTGGCGGCGCAATTGGGAGCAGGTCATCCCGTTTTTCGCCTTTCCGATCGCGGTACGGCGGATCATCTACACGACGAACGCCATAGAATCCTTGAACGCGAAGCTGCGGCGCGCCGTGCGGACGAGAGGGCATTTTCCGACTGACGATGCGGCGATGAAGCTCCTCTATCTCGTCTTGCGCCAAGTCGCCGGGGAGTGGAAAATGGCGCCGCGCGAATGGTGCGAGGCGAAAAATCAATTCGCCATCATGTTCGACGATCGCTTCGTCGCGGCGTGATGGAAACCCGGCCCCGCACACAAGATTCCTGACAGTCCCCATGCGGAGTTGGATTACGCGAGCCGCCAAAGCGCAGTCGGAGAGTCCTCGCGAAGACAGCGTATCGACGACATCGTCTTCGCATACGACCCGCTACTGAGGGGACTGGAAATATCGATGATTCCCCATTAAGCTTCGTCGTGACTATGCACCCCTGCTGTCGCAATCGCGCGTTTAAGTGCAGTTAAATGGATTATAGCTGCGCGATTTATAAGTAATTTCATCTGCCTACCTTGGAGATTTGGACTGTGGCTCTCTACACGAAAGTTTCCGACACCGCCGTCGTCCTTCAGAATGCGTCATCGTCTCCAGGCACCGGATGGTCCACTGTCGCCAATGTTCAATCCGCTTTTGACCAAGCTCGGAGCGGAGGCCTTCCATTGTTCATCAAGCCAGGCGTCTATACGACAACCGAAATTCTCGTGAACTCGAGCACTGGTGGGGGACAAACACTGTCCGTCTATGCAATTCCGGGCACGGTCGTGTTGCAGCTCACGTCCGGCAACAATATTTTGACTATTAACGGTATATATTGCTGCAAGATTGACGGCATCAATTTCAACGGAAGTAACGTCAATTTCACGAATTTAAGCGATTCATCGGCGCTTCTTTCTGTCACCAATGCGCCGTATTGTGAAATAATCAATAACCAGTTCTATAATTCGGTGGCGTGTGGTGTGTATGTTTCTGGATCTGCTTGCACGATACGAGATAATCTCGTCTATCAATGCAGCTACGGCATTTGGGCAGTAGACGCCACTTCGCGTATCAATGGAAATACAGTCCAGAATTGTGCCAATAACGGCATATTGATTTGGACATCGACCGTCACTGGCAATGGCAGCATTGTATCCGAGAATAATATCAATGGCATTCAAAGCGGAAGTGGCACGGGTCAAAATGGGAATGGCATTCTCGTCTTCCGGGCGGTCGCTGTCACAATAACGGCAAACACCATCAGCGGGTGCCAATATTCTGCGATCCGATGCAATGGCGGCGGAGATTTCGTTATTCAAGGCAATAACTGCTATGGCTCTCGGGAGATGGCGATATTCATCGAAGCGCCAACCGCGGGAATCGACCTGAACGGCGCTGTCGTCTCGGGGAACATTATCGACACGGCGGGCAATGGAATTGCGGTCGCCAATTCTGGAACCGGCGGTCAAGGCGCCGCAAAGAGCGTCGCCATCACGGGCAACCGTGTGACTAACATCATCCATCAGACGATCAATGATCCAGGATATGTTCCGACTGTCAGCATCGCCTTCGGCATTTATGCGGAAGGCGCCGCCGTCATTTCGGGCAACCTCGTTGACGGAGCCGCAGGAATCGGGATCAACCCAGGCCATAATGCATCGACCCACGATCTTAATGTCAATGGCAATTTGGTTCTGAATAGTCCGATCGGCATCGGCTATAGCGCTCAAAGCGGGGCCGGGCAGATCGTCATTTCAAGCAACCAAATTCAGGGCGCCACGGGTGGCGCAATCGTTTCCGTCGTCTACGACGACAGCACTGGCACTGTCGCACGTGTGTCTGGAAGTACCGATTATGGCAACCAGTATGACGCCCAAATCGGCAATGTCTTCATGGGGAACAATAGATCATACTAGCCCCGAAAATTCAGTTGGGTTGGCGGAAGTGGCACATGGGTTTGAATCGGCGGAGAGTTCTGGCGGCCTACTCGCGTCGTCTTCGAGATCTCTTTCCGACCCGTCACAGCTTCCAGACGCTTCGCGTCCAAGGTCGGCGGCGGCGGCAACCTTGGACGCGAAGCGAAGATCATGCGTATCACGGCGCTTTATAGCAATTTTACGCCGTATTAGACCAATGAGGTTTGTTATGAAAGTTAGGCAGAACATCGCGTTATTGTTTACGATTATTTGTACTATTGCGAATTCGCCTGGGCAGGCGGAAGCAACCTATTCATTCTCTTCATTGACATATTCAGGGAACTTCCAGAGGGGCGGCCAACTGAGTGTCGTCGCCACTTTGACGGCGTCGGCCGCTATAAATACCGATTCGATCTGCGTTGTGTTCTCCGCCCCGGATCAATACAATTTCTGGGGTTGTCGCGACATCGCTCTCGGCGTTGGTGTCAACGCGATCAATCTCGACTTGAATATTCCAGGAGATGCAGAAATAACGAGTTACAGCGGATATATTTTTGTAAACAATACAAATCCATGGGGTGCTATCGCCCAGTCGCCGTCCTTGACCACATTGACGGTCGCCCAAGTGTCGCCAACAATATTGTTTTCATTTTCATCGATGAATTATTCTGGGGTCACGACTCCGGGCGGACAATTAAATGTCACGGCGACATTGTCCACGCCGACGGCGACGAACGCCAATTCAGTATGCATTGGATTCGTGGCTCCTGATCAATATAGTTTCGGGAACTGTCAGGTGGTCGCGCTCGATGCCGGCTCCAATACAGTCAATTTCACTATTGACATTCCGACTAACGCCGAACTGACGAATTATAAGGGATTTATCTCGGTCAATTACAATAATCCATGGACCGGGCTCGCTCAATCGCCTTTCCTCGCTTCGCTCGACGTCAGCGCCAATCCGTCGACAAGTCCGCCGGTTCTCACCGGAAATGGCGCGGTTCTGCTTTGGGAGCAGGATTTCAGTGTCACGCCGCTCACATTGAGGACCGCGTCGAACGCCACGGCGGGCGCATGGATGCCGAACGACATGACTTGGCAGTCGCCGACGCAAGGTTATGTCGATTTCGCCGCTTCGCCATGCGCGGCCGCGGATGTCGCTTCAGGAATCTGCAGCCGGCCTGGCGGAACTTTCGACATTAACCCGAATGATCCGACGATGCTCGGAGTGTCCCCTTTTTCGCAGGCGAACGGCTATTTGACGATTTCCGCGAGACCAACGCCGAGCAACCTCGTGTCAGCCATCCAGGCGGAGATGACGGCGCAAGGCGTGGGCGGCCCGGTTCCGTCATTCATTGGCGGCCATCTGGAGGCCAATCCGGCAGTCTTCCCTGGTTTTACTTACGGCTATTTCGAGTTTCGTGCGGCCTTTCCGAACGCTGGGCCCGGAATGTTTCCGGCGCTATGGTTCTATTCAACTCCCGGGGCAAACCCCAACATGCCGCACGCGGAAATTGATCTGCTTGAATTCTTCGGGCATTCCTCCTCCTTTTATACAACGATCTATTCCGGCGGACAAAACGACAACGCGGGAACCACGGTCGGGCAGCACATCGGTCTGATCGACGGGCAGTTTCATACCTATGGCCTGGACTGGACGGCGCAGCATATAGATTTTTATCTCGACCAACAGTTGATCTATTCGGCTCCTGCTTCTCTCGTGAACGCCTATCAGGGAGTGTCGCTGACGCCTCTCATGAACTATGTCATGGACGCCAGTTGGATGGAGTCAAATATTAACTTGCGACCCGATGCGACGACGCCAGATCCTCTCATTATGAATGTCAATTACGTGCGGCTCTATAGCGTCAAGCCGTTTTGACCGCGTCGACGGCACGCATTGCCGGGATGCGATATCGTTCGACGAATGGCAGAACCAAGGTGACGCCATCTTGTGCGTGCGCGGCGACGTCACATCGACGGGTGGGCGGTAAGTCTCTCGGCGTCGAGTTCGGTCTGCTTGGCTTGCTTATAGGGGCTGGGTGAAAAGCCGAACGCCGCGAGATTGCGTCCCGTGGCGACGCAGATCGGATGCAATGTCGGCAATAGGCAGCGCGTTCGCTGAAACATCGAGACAGCGCGCAACGCCGAGAGCGGGAGCGTCAAGAAATTCTTGATGAAGATCAGTGAGCGACCGAGACGGCTCGGATGGCGCTTGCAGTCGATCTGATAGTTGATTGCGCCAATGGCGAGGCCGCGGCGCAAGATCCAGCGGGCCTTCATGCGCTGCGCTGGAACGCTCTCAGTCACGATCGCATCGTTGCTCCAATAGGTGGTGAATCCCTTCAGGCGGCATCGCTTGAAGAAATCCATGTCGCCGCCGCCGAGAAAATTGAATCGGAGGTCGAAGTAAGGGGCCTCGAAGGATTCGAACACATGGCGTCGGAGCAGACAATTTCCTGAGCCGAGAAGCGAGGGAATGAAACGGGAGAAAGACAGGCCGGGATCGAACACCGGATGAAGCGTGGCCGCGCGATCGGGAGCGGTCTCGAACGAACGAACGACCGGCCCGCCGACGATGTCAGCGCCGCTCTGTCGCGCCCCACCGACCATCTCCAGAAGCCATAATGGGCTCGCGATCTCGTCATCGTCGATCATGAGAATGAATTCGGCGCTCGGGAAACTATCGAGAGCGGTCTCGAAGGCGCGATTGATCGCCCTGCAATTTCCCCGTTGTGGCTCGACGACACACACTCCTCGAAGCGCCCCCGATTTCAAAAAGGCGTCTGCGACGACCTTGCCCTCGCGACGTTCGCTGTCGTTTTCGACGACCACGACCGCGAAATTCACGCCCTCGGCTTGATGAGCGAGCGAGGCAAGCGTCTTTTCGAGATGCGTCGGGCGACGAAATGTTGGAACGCAGACGACTGCTGCGACATTCGATTCGGTCTGAGAACCCGACACTTTCTATTCTCCTGTGTGCCCGTCGAAGGCAAGCGGGCCTCCGATGGGGACGCGCTCTAAATTCCTGCTGCGGCTCCGACCAGTCGAAGCACGACGTTCGGCGCGTGCGACGGAAGCGCCATAATCGCTTGTGTTGCTTGGCGAACTGCTCGCAGATAGGCTCCGGAGCGGAATGTCTGGCAAGCGAGATAGGTGCGCAGATGCGCTTCTGATCTGCGGCGCAGACGCTCCAGTCGATGGGAGTTGAAGCGTCCGCAGATCAGCGGGTCTGCGAAAACCCGCTCCAATGCCGTCTCATATCGGCGATAGTCAATAGATGAGTCCATCATCGTGCCGCAACGGTGAACGCGATAATCGAGCACATGGGCGTTCGGCCGCCAGACGATCCGACCGGTTGCCGCCAATCGGCAGAAGGCGTGCCAATCTTCGCAGTGGCGGAGCGTCTCGTCGAAGCCACCGATACTGGTGAAAGATGTCGATGCGGATCAGCATCACGCCGCCGTTGACCAGAAAGTTTCCAGCGAGAATCCGTCCGAGGACGTCTCCGCTGGGTTTGCGCTTGCCGCGGATGAATCGTCGGCGCCCGATGAACGCTCCGTTCTCGTCGATCGATCGTAGTCGCCGTAGACCGCGACGCCATCGTCATCGACGCCGGCAAGCAATTCGGACACCGCGCCCGAGCGCAAGCGATCGTCGGCATCGAGGAAAACGACCCAGGATGCGGCGGCGTGCGAGCAGCCTCTCGACACCACTTTCGTCGAGACCCGAGTTACGTGCGGCGGAAACACCTTGCCGAGTATTCTCGATCAAAACGGCGCGGATCGCTCATGGCGCGGACGATCGACCGTACAGTCGGAGGAGCCGTCATCGACCACGACGATCAGCCCGACCTCGGCTTGGACACAGGCGCTCTCGACCGCTTCTGCGATGAAGCGCGCCGTTCTTGACTGGAATGACTACGCTGACGCTCATTCACATCACCTTCCGAACTCGATCCAGCTGAAACACGAACCGTATCAAAAAGAACCTCTTCGACCGGATGCCGATCGAAAACAGCAAAGACTAGGCCAATTTTGGCGTGGTGCTGGCGTCTGAGTTGGACGAAGGGCGCTTTGGCGCGGTCTTCTCCGTTCGGCTTCTGCTGGATCGAATTTTGCTGCAATGGTCATCCGAAGCCACGTTTTTCTCAAAGAGAGATTTCTTCTTCATGAAGTGGAACAGGCGCGACGTCCTGACCTCCAGCCTCGGCGCCGCCGCATTGGCGATGACGCCCGCAGCCGCGAGTGCGGCGACCTCGTCATGGAAAGCGCAGCGGCGGGTGCCATATGGTGCGGCGCTCGGACTGGCCGATCTCAAGTCCGATCCGCGCTTAGGGGTGGCTCTCGCAGAGCAATGCAGCTTGATCGTGCCCGTCGACGAGTTGAAATGGAGCAGGTTGCGGCCAAACGCTTCGACCTTTGCTTTTGATGGAGCCGATTCGCTGCTGTCGTTCGCGCAGCGAAACGGGCTTTCCATGCGCGGCCACACGCTTGTCTGGTATGCTTCGATGCCGGAGTGGACGAAGACGATCGATACGCCGGCGAAAGCGGAGCGCGCGCTCGTCGAGCATATCGAAACGGTCGTTTCCCGTTACCGTGGGCGCATTCGTTCGTGGGACGTGGTGAACGAAGCGATTCCGGACGTCGCGCGCCGTCCGACGGATCGTCGCCCGTCACTCTGGCTCGATCTGCTCGGCGATCGTCACTTTGCGCTTGCGTTTCGGACTGCGGCGGCTGCCGATCCGCAGGCGCAGCTGGTGCTCAACGAATATGACGTTGAATTCGGCGACGAGCATTTTCCGGCGAAGCGGGCGGCGTTCCGGAATCTCGTCTTCCGTCTCTTGGACGCCGGCGCGCCGCTCCATGCAGTGGGCCTGCAATGCCACCTGCGCGGTGCGAAGGCGATCGATCGCGATGGTCTTGGGCGCTTCGTCGGCGAGCTCCATGCAGCGGGAGTAAAGGTGCTGATCACGGAGCTCGATGTGGTCGACAAGGAGCTGCCGCCGTCACCGCTCGAACGTGACCAGATCATCGCCCGCCAAGTCGGCGATCTTCTTTCCACGGTAACCACGGCCGGCCCGCTCGACGCCCTGCTCACCTGGGCATTTCGGATCGCTATAGCTGGATTCCATATATGTTCCCGCGCCGCGACGGTCTGCCGAACCGGCCGCTCCCGCTCGATCGCGACTTCGGCCGCAAGCCGTTCATGCAGATGATCGACCGCTTCACCGGCAGAACGGCGTAGCCGCGCGCGTGACGATCCGATCTGACGAAAATCATTCTTGAAAAGGTCTGTCATGACTGTTCGATCAGCTCTGCAAATCAATATGCATCCGCTCGATGCTCGCCATGTGGCGCACACGCTCGGACACGAGCTCGAGGTCTGGGGCCGTCAGGTCGAGCGCGTCACACTGACCATCGACACGAAGCGCAGTCTCACAGGCCGTTACCGTGGCGCGAGCTATGACGAGAATCGCAAGCAGCTTTTCGATCATATCGAGACATTCGCGGCGCGTTTTTCCAATCTCGAAATCGTGGAGGTCGACTATTCTCCCGAGGCGCGCGAGGCCGTACGGCGGCGCTATTTTGATTCCAGCGCGGACGTCCCGGAAAAAGCTTATGATGGCGGGCCGCTACACGCCTATTTCTACGGCCTGCTCCGCGCGGACCGATTATATCCTGCATATGGACAGCGACATGCTGTTTGGTGGGGGAAGCCAGGCCTGGCTCGACGAAGCCATCGGCTGGTTCGAGCAGACGCCCGATGCGCTATTCGCCAGTCCATTGCCCGGACCGCCGACGGTCGACGGCGCGCTCGCCGATCTGCATCGCTATTTTCCCGGAAGCGACGCGCTGCCGAGACCGACGCGCCTTGCCGCCGATTACCTCGCCTATGGTTTCCATAGCGTGAGCACGCGCATTTTCGTTCTCGACCAGCGACGCTTCGATGCGCGCGTCGGCGCGCTCGAGATCGTGCGGCCGAACGCGAAGCGTCGGCTTCGAGCGCGGATCTACCGCCAATCGCCACTGTCCCTGCCGGTTGAGGAGCTCTTTACCGCGGCCATGAGGCGCCACGGACTGCGCCGCATCGACTTTCTCGGATCGGGAAAGGGCATGTATTCACTGCATCCGCCCTATCGTTCAGAAACCTTCTATCGAGAGCTGCCGAACCTCATCGCCCGCATCGTCGCTGGCGATATTCCGGATGCTCAGAGGGGGGATTACGACGTCAATTCGAGCATGATCGATTGGAGCGACGCTCTCCGGGAGAAAACGAGAGCGCGGCGTCTCTATCGCGCGATCCGCGATCTGGTTCGCCCCTGAGGCCGCGGAGGAGTCGGTCGTGTCGTATCGGCACAGGCGAGGCCGTAACCGATCCGCTTTCGGCCGATCGCCGCTGATAGCGCGCGTTTTCTCCTCGATTCTGGTTTTGGCACGCCAGTTGCGCGGCTCGCGTAACCGAATACGAGATGTCTGCGGCTAGGATTCGTCGGCGTTTACGCGCGACTGACCGCCGGCTCGTCCGGCAGGAGCCCGGTTCACGCGACGAGGCGCTGGAAAAGCACATAATCTGGAGAGATCGAGCCGAAAATGCTGTTTCGCCATACCTCGCACTATCTGACTGCGAGCGCCGTCTCGGGGATCTTCGGCTTTCTGAGCGCCGTCGCCTTCACGCGCCTGCTCGATCCCGCCGAATATGGCGTCTATGTGGTCGGCGTCAGCGTCGGCGGCTTCGTTTCCGCAGTGCTGTTCACTTGGGTGCGCTATTCGGCCATGCGCTTTCAGTCCGAGGGGGATGGCGTCGACGTCCGCGCGACCTCGTTGGCCGCGTATGGTCTCTCGGCGGCCGTGGCGCCCGTGGCGGTCGCCGGCGTTGCCTATTTTTCCGGGCTGTCCCCGGCGCGCGCGGCCTGCGCGCTGGTGTTTTCGCTGGGCCTCAGCCTGTTCGAGCTCGGCCAGGAATTATTGAAGTCGCGGCTGCAGACGAGAGCCTATGTCCTCTCCTCGATATTGCGTTCGGTCGCAGCCTTCGGGCTCTGCCTCGTCGTGGCCGGGCTCGGCGGCGGCGGCGTTGGCCAGCTGGCGATGGCCGCCGCGGCCTATTTCGTGGCGATCGCCTACTCGACGCCAGCGATCTGGACGCGGCCGATCGCGCCGATCGATCTCTCGAAGCTGAAGACCTTCCTTCGTCTGGGAGCTCCGATCACGATTTCCGGCTTCGTCTTCACCTTCCACAGCTCGCTCGACCGGCTGTTCGTTGCATGGTCGCTAGGCGATAGCGCCGCGGGACTCTATGGCGCCTCGGCGGATCTCATCCGCCAGATCATCCTCATCCCCTCCAGCGCCGTCGCGGCGGCGGCCATCCCTCTCGCGGTGCGCGCGCTCTCCGAGGGAGACGAGGGCGCCGCGCGTCTTCACCTCGAGGAATCCGGGGAACTTCTGCTCGCTATCTTGCTGCCCGTGTCGATAGGCGCGGCGTTGACAAGCCCTCATCTCGCTTCGTTTCTACTCGGGCCGGCCTTTCGCGAGACTGCCGCGACGATCATGCCGATCCTGGCCTTCGCCTGGCTGTTCTCGTCGATCTCGAATTCGTACGTCCACATCAGCTTTCACCTCGCCAAGCGTCCGGAGCTGACGATCGCTCACGGGGCGGCGACGCTCGCGGTCAACATCTGCGCCCTTTGGCCGCTGACCGTGGTCTTCGGACTGCCCGGCGCGGCGATTTCTCTCGTGCTGGCGGAGGGCGTCGGATTATTCGTCGCCTTTGCGATGACGCGCTATGCGCATCCGATGCCGTTGCTCGTCGGCCCGCTGCTGCGGGTCATCTCCGCCAGTGCAATCATGACGCTAGCGGTGCTCGCGGTCGAGACATTGCTACCCGGTCGAAGCGGCGTGTCTTTCACTGTGCTGGCAGCGAGCGGGGCCATCGCCTATGGCATTGCCGCTCTGTGGCTCGACATAGCCGGAGCTAGGTCGCTCGCCCTGGGCGCGCTGAGCGGACAGCGCCTCAATCTGCTGCGGGCGAGATAGGCGGCACGAGCACCGATCCCCGCATAGGCGCTAAAATAAGCGAGCCATTTTCTGATATAGCTACGTCTTTGAGGCGGCCACGGAAATGTCGCGGCTGCGTTGGTGTGAAACGGCTGATTTTACGCGCGATTAAAATCGGCCGATCAATCGGGCCCACGCTCCGCCCCCTTTGCGGAACATGGCAAAAGAAGATCGATCGGTTCGCCGTTGGCGCCGAGCCAACGCGCATCTCCAACCATTTCTCCTTTGTTAACCGGGGCGCCGCGCCCCGACAAATTATGCCCCGCTCGCGCTGTTTGCACCAGAGTCGCGCAACCATCTTCGGACAGGCGCGTCATAGATTTTGTCGAGCAGCCAACAAGCCGCGATCAGAACGACGATGACGACGCAACCCGAATAGGGAGCCTTGGCGACGATGATATTTCCAAATCGAACGCTGATCGCCGCCGCGAGCCCCAGCACCGGCAGATGCAGGACATAGACCGCGTAGGAGGCTTCTCCCAGAACCAACGAAAGCTTTCTCCACGGTCCCCGCAGATCCACGCGCATAGACGCCCATACGATCGCCGGAAAGGCGAACAGGACCATGATCGCGTCAATTGCGCCGATCAACGAGACGGGCGACTCCAGAAAGAGAATGAGCGCGACAAAGCCAGTTACGGCGAGAAAGCCGAACTGATTGGCTGAGGACGGCAAGTCGGTCGAAGCGGCGTGCGTGTCTCTGTTCAACCTGAAGATAGCGACTCCGCAGAAAAATCCGAATGTCGCGCGCGCGAAGCCCACAATGAAATCGGCAGTCGATCCGTGAGGCCCATAATCGACGCTCCCGAAATAGAGGGAAGCGAGCGCCAAGATCGCGCCGGACGCCAGAATCACGGCGAACAGTATTTCCATTCTTTGGAGGCGTTCCCAAAGCAGCGCATAGCCGAAATTCACGACAAGCTCGAAAAGCAGCGACCAGATGGCGGCATTGAGCGGAAACAACGAGCCACTGGTCGCGGCGTTCGGAGAAGGAATGAAAGCTAGCGACAAGACGGCGGACGTCGCTACGCTCTGCAAATCGTGAAATCCGCTCTTGTTGTTTCCGAAATAGCTGGCGACTGCGCCCGACGCCGCAAGCAGAATTGCGACGATATAGAGCGGATAGAATCGGATCAGCCGAATTTTTACGAATTTGAATGCACTCAATCCTCTGACGAAAGGCCCAGCGTATGCGCTTTCTATGACGGCGCCGCTTATGACGAAGAACAAATCAACGGCCAGATAGCCGTGCGCCGCGAAATAGGGCTGGAAAAAATCCTTGAAATGCATCGTGGACGATCGAAACAGCGGCGACGCCGCGCAACGCGTCGAGAGCGTGAAACTTCTCTTTTCCCTCGGCGACTCCCGAGGTTACGCCTAATGCTTTGTCGAACATTCGTACCGATCTTAAAAACAACTCGTCAGTCGAGTCCAAGATAGCCGACGCGGCGAATTTTGAGAAGCGCTCGACCGCCGGA
Organism: Methylosinus sp. H3A; assembly: GCF_015709455.1. Classification (NCBI taxonomy): domain Bacteria; kingdom Pseudomonadati; phylum Pseudomonadota; class Alphaproteobacteria; order Hyphomicrobiales; family Methylocystaceae; genus Methylosinus; species Methylosinus sp. H3A. The sequence continues at coordinate 606 of NZ_JADNQW010000001.1, read as the reverse complement.
CGGTAAATCCTGGCTAATTCTCCTTGTGAGGCGCGCGACCAGAAGCGAGTGCCATAACGAACGTCACTTCCGCGACCGCTACGCCAAGCCCGAGGAAACAAACAGCGATACACCGCCTTCCCCGCACACCCTAATGATTAAAGACTTTATTGCAGAAGTTAAGACTTTTGCAACACGCGCCGCGCCCTTGCTTTTCAAGGGCTTCCGATGTGCAAAAGTTTGTTGCAAAAGTTGAGCGCTTCCCTACCCTGTCCGCATGACGATTTTCGGATATGCCCGCGTCTCGACGGACGGCCAGAGCGTTGACGCTCAGGTGCGCAGCTCCGCGCCGCTGGTGCGGAAAAGATTTTCAAGGAGACGGCCAGCGGCGCGAAGACCGACCGTGCCCAGTTGCGCCGCGCCATCGCCTCGCTCGGCAACGGCGACGTGTTGCTTGTGACACGTCTCGACCGGCTGGCGCGATCGACGCGCGACCTACTCAACACGCTCGACACCGTGGCGATGGCCGGAGCCGGATTCCGCTCGCTCGCCGACGCATGGGCCGACACCACGACCCCGCACGGCAGATTGATGTTGACCGTTCTCGGAGGGCTTGCTGAATTCGAG